>JAGNSF010000025.1:11885-13943 GCA_017988155.1 Flavobacterium sp.
TTCGCATAATCATCTCCTTTAACATCCAACCATCCATCAATCGTAACGGAATTAGTTGTAGTATTTGCTATGGCAATAGTCCAAGTACCCGCTACATCAGTCGATGTAGTCGTTCTAGTAACATACACCTGTACTTTTTTATCGCCGCTTTCAGGGTCAGTAAAATTAGAAAGATACACTTTGGCGTTCCCTGCCATTACCGAACTGCCATTACTAGACAAAGAAGTAGCTTGTGTGCCATCGGGAGCTGTTACTGTTACTGTAACTGTACTTGTATCATTGGCGTAAGCTGTGAACTGAAAAACATCTTGTGAATCTGTTGTAGTAGTCGTGGGAACTTGCAAAGAAACACTTGCAGTACTTCCAGGCGAAAGCAGTAGTTGTTTGTGAATGTTTTCTCCATTTTCATTTCCTGACGCTACAACTACAACACGTCCAGAAGCCGTATCTGTAAAATTATCAATCGCAACTTCTAAAGGATCTGTACCGTCATGCGCCCCTGTTTGCGAACCCAAACTCATGTTGACGACAATGGGCTTGCCCAAACTAGTAGCTAAGTTTCTCAAATAATCTAAAGCTATAATAATGTTTGATGTGTCAAAAGATCCATCTCCCGCTTTTATAACGACAATATCAGCATTTGGAGCTAAACCAGCATATTTCGAGTTTAATGCGGCCCCGTTCCCTGCGGCAATACCTGTAACATGGGTTCCGTGTCCGTCTGTATCTTTCTCACGAACAAAACCTGCTGGAGTTCCGTCAATTTCATTTTCAATTTGGTTTTGAGTATATTCTACTCCAAAAGTGAAACCTACTGGGGAAGATTCTCCAGTTGTTGGCGAAATGGTTTGATCCCAAATGCGTAAAATTCTACTTTTTGTTTGATCTGTTAATTTTCTAAAATCGGGATGATCCCAATCAATTCCAGTGTCAATTATAGCCACAATTACTCCATCTCCTTTGTAGATTGTGTTGTCTAATTTTCCAGCGTGTAATAATGCTGCACCGCTTGAAGCAACCGTGATATCATTATTTTTCTTTACTGTTTTTGGTGCGTCCACATAGCTTACTTCGGGCAACGAACTCACTTTAGCAATTTGATCTAGGCTAAGCCAAGCTACCGAAAAAGTAGGATGGATACTTTCTAGGGTGATTCCATTCGCTTTCAGTACTTCGGGAAATTGTGTGTAGATGATACAATTATATCCTGTTTCATTCAATCCAGCGCTACGGTTATATCGTTTCGACTCCATCTTTGCATAGACAGAGGGAATCGCCGAATTAGTGCTTTTATTGAGTTGTCGCTCTTTCAAAAAACGAAAAGATGGGGCTAGTTTTTCATTGTTTTGTCCCAATAAAGCGGTAGCAAAACAGAAAAAAATACAACTAATTGCTACTTTTATTCTCATGATTAGATTGGTTTAAAGGGTATTCAATTTGGAACTTTGGCATACTTCTACATTGTTTCATTATGCCGGAATAGGAATTTCAAAAAGTAAATTTATAGTATTTCTTTGAGATTATGGTATTGTAGAATAAAATCAATTGAATATTTAGAGAAGAAAAAGACATTGTTAGCTTGCGAATGGCGCGCTTCGAAATTTTATCCCAAAACGAAATAAACTCTTGTGAAAAAAAGTTTTTGAATGCAAAAAGCGACTCGTCTATAAAGACGAGCCGCTTTTCAATAAGGGCAATAAAAATCGTTTGTGGTTTATTACTCAACAATTACAAATGTACTTCTTCGGTTCAATTGATGTTCTGCTTCTGAGCATTTAACTCCATCAGCGCATTGGTTTACCAATTGCGTTTCTCCATAGCCTTTAGCGGTTAATCGGTCCTTGGCTATGCCTCGTTTTACTAAATAGTCTAATGTTGATTTAGCTCTACGTTGTGACAACCCTTGGTTGTATTGTTTGCTCTGACGACTATCCGTATGCGACCCAATCTCAATTTTGATAGTTGGGTTTTGAGTTAGTACTTCTACTATTTTCTCTAGCTCTACCTTAGCATCTTTTCTAATGTATGATTTGTCTAGATCAAAGTAGATGTGACGTA
>JAGNSF010000026.1 GCA_017988155.1 Flavobacterium sp.
CTTTTGTCTAAAAAGTCAGTAGTTTTTTGTACCCCTCCTAACATTTGAGATCCTCCAACTGAAGAAGATAAACCTCCTCCTTTAGGGTTTTGAACCATAATTACTACTACCAATAGAAAGCAAACTATTGTGATTAAAACTAAAAAAATTGAAAATGTGCTCATTGTTAATTATTGTTATTTTGTTGTAAAATCTTGATGTCCGAAATACGGTCTGCAAAGAAAGTAATTTTTTCTGGATATTTCAAAATTAATATTTCATAAGCTTGAATCGCTTTTTGATATTTTTTTTGTTCTAAATATACCTTAGCTAAAGTTTCCGTCATCAACATGGAACGATCTTCTTTGTTCAAATCGAAAGATACTGTTGTGGATTGCCCTTGTTTAACTGCTGGAATTTTAGGGTTGGTTTCGATAAATTTATCAATTATCGCTAGTTTTTTCTTTTGAGTTTCGTTTACTGGAGCAGTTGAATTGGTATTTTCTTTTTCTCTAACGATCGGCTGAATTCTAGAAAGCTGTAACCATTCCTGAAAAGAGTGTTTTTCATTGGTAGAAAAATCCAAAGGTTTTCCAATTTCTAATTTCTCTTCGGCTACTGTCGAATCGGTTATTTCAACTTCTGTATTAAAAGTTTGAATAGCTGTTTCTGGTGTGTCTGAAATAGCGAAAGGAACTTCGGCGGCAATTATTTCACTATCTACAACATTTATATCAAGAAGTTCCAATACTTTTTTATCGTAATACCCTTTTTGAATTGCTGTGAAAGTATCTGAGGTAATAAAGTCAAATAGTACAGTTCTGTCTGTTGTATGTGCTGCAGTTACTTTTAATGCATGATTGTATTTAAAACTGTTCTGATTGTATAAACCTTTTAATCGCAAAGCTCTTGCACTTTGAAAATAGGGAAAATCTTCTAAAACATGTGTCAAAGATTCCGTTTGCTTTTCAGTGATAGCGTCGGGTTTATTAATTAAGAAAGTATAATCAGTTACATTCATAAAGTCAATTTGTTTATTTGTAAATTCGGTTATTTGTAAATTGGAATCACCAAATAAACAAATCACCGATTACTCATTCTAATCTACCATTTGGCTAACGATTCATTAAAGATATCTTGCGTAATTCTTTCAAAAATTTCATCTAAGGCTTTTGACAATAACGCCCCGTTAAGTTGCGAAGTTGCTGGGTAATCATAATAAAATTCAAATGCTTTTTCGAAATCGTCTTTTTCTGTTTTTTTATTGGTAAATCTTACATTTATTCTGATTTTTAAACGATTTTGAGATGCCTGTTGGTCTGCTGTTGCAGTCATTGGGCTAATTCTGTAATCAACTATTTCTCCTTCATACGTTAAATCAGCACCGTTTTTAACTAGGTTTAAATTAGTTTGATTTTGAATTAAGTCTTGTAGTGTTAACGTAAAAGTTCGATCTATTCCAGGTTCTATAATTTCTGCATTATTCTGAAAAAAATTAACTTGAAACGTTTTAGCATCAATTTTTCCGGTGCCTGTAAAATTATAGACAGAACAACTAGAAAGGCCTAATGCAAAAATTATACTATATAGGTAAAATAGTTTTTTCATTTTTCGGTTTAAAAATCCAAAGATATTCAAAATCAATTGATAAATATTAAAGGTCAAATTGTTTTATTTTTCGATACAATGTGCGTTCTGAAATTCCCAATTCATCAGCTGCTGCTTTTCTTTTTCCTTTGTTTTTTTCCAAAGAGCGCTTGATCATTTCTATTTCTTTTTGTTCTAATTTTAAAATTTCTTCTTCGGCTTCAATCGTTTCCGCAAAAAGATAGTTGTCTTCTTCGTCATCTTCTTCATAAACTGCTTCCTCTTTTGGAACGTTCAATATGGCCGCTCTAGGTGTTTCTTCAAAATGAATTTCGTTATCACTTTCTTGGGAACCGTAGATTTTTTTGATTAGATTTTGATTCGTTTCCTGCACTTTCGAACTGCCGTTTTTCATTAACTCTAGGGTGAGTTTTTTCAAATCATGCAAATCACTTTTCATATCGAAAAGGACTTTGTATAAAATTTCTCTCTCGGTATTGAAATCACTGTCACTCTTTTTATCACTTACAACTGAAGGTAAGTTAGAACCTTCTGTAGGTAAATAGGATTGTAAAGTAATTGCGTTGATGTCGCGACTAGTTTCCAAAACTGAAAGTTGTTCAGCCACATTACGCAATTGACGTATGTTACCACTCCAACGAAATTTTTGCAATAATTGAATGGCATTTTCATCCAATTTAAGTGGTGGCATTTTGTATTTGTGAGCAAAGTCGGCTGCAAATTTTCTAAATAATAAATGAATGTCTTCTTTTCGGTCACGAAGAGGAGGTAAGCCAATATCCACCGTACTTAAACGGTAATATAAATCTTCCCTAAATTTTCCTTTTTCGATGGCATTGAATAAGTTCACATTAGTGGCTGCTACAATTCGAACGTTAGTTTTTTGTACTTGTGACGAACCCACTTTGATAAACTCACCATTTTCCAAAACACGAAGCAAACGAACTTGAGTTGTTAATGGTAATTCACCTACTTCATCTAAAAAAATGGTACCGCCATTGGCTACTTCAAAATAGCCTTCGCGAGTATTTGTAGCTCCTGTAAAGGCGCCTTTTTCGTGTCCAAAAAGTTCGCTATCAATTGTTCCTTCAGGAATAGCACCGCAGTTTACAGCAATATATTTACCATGTTTCCGATGCGAAAGGGAATGGATTATTTTTGGAATACTTTCTTTTCCAACTCCACTTTCCCCAATAACCAATACCGAAATATCAGTAGGAGCTACTTGAATTGCTTTTTCTATGGCGCGATTTAATTTTGGGTCATTCCCAATAATTTCAAATCGTTGTTTTATTGTTTGAACTGTTTCCATTTTTTATTTTTTGCCACTGATTATATGATTCAAAAGGATTAAATGATTAAATAGGTTTTTAAATTACAAATCTCTTGTGTTGTAAAGATTCGGTTTGAAAATTTACTAATAATCCAATTTCAGAATTCGCTAGTTTAATATAGTTTAATATTTGTGCAGTATGTTCATTTGACAATTCTTTTACTGCTTTTATTTCCAAAATAATATCTCCATTAACGATGAAGTCAGCATAGAATTTGTGAGGTAGAATTTTCCCTTTGTAATCAATTATAAATTCTTTTTCTCTTTCAAAAAAGATATTATTTTCTTTTAATTCAATTTCAATGGCGTCTTTATAAATTATTTCTAATAAACCAGGACTAAGATTTCTATGGACTTCCATACAGATGCCGATAATTTTATAGGTTTCTTCCTCTCTATAACGTGACATAATTAAATTATTACTTATATTAACAAATCCTTAAAATCATGGTAATCTGTGGCGGAAAAATCAAATTAATTCATTTCACTTAACCCAACAGCTTCCCCTTTTAAAGTTCCGCTGGTACAAGATGTGATTTTTACATTCACGAAATCGCCTATTTTGTATTTTTCTTTTGGAAAAACCACCGTAATGCTTTGTGAATTGCGTCCAGAAAATTCTTCATCTGATTTTTTTGACACTTTTTCAACCAAAACTTCTACAGTTTGGCCAATGAATTCTTCAGATCGGAACCAAGCGTGCTTTTGTTGTAAATCCACAATTTCTTGTAAACGTCGGGCTTTTGTTTCTTCAGTAACATCGTCATTCATTTTGCGTCCAGCCAATGTACCTGGGCGTTCTGAATACGAATACATATAACCAAAGTTATATTTTACATATTCCATTAAACTCAAAGTGTCTTGATGATCTTCTTCTGTTTCTGTTGGAAAACCGGCAATCATGTCTTGCGAAATAGAGCAGTTTGGAATTATGGTTCTGATTTTGTCAATTAATGTCATGTATTCCTCACGCGTATGCAAACGGTTCATTTCATTTAAAATACGATTACTTCCAGATTGCACGGGTAAGTGAATGTGTTTACAGATATTGGGGTATTTGGCAATTACGTGTAGCACTTCTTCGTGCATGTCTTGCGGGTTGGATGTCGAAAATCGGATGCGCATTTTAGGAAAAGTAACGGCAACATTTTCTAGTAATTGATCAAAACCAATAGCTGTTGCTTTTTGCATTTCGCTAGCGTTCTCAAAATCTTTTTTCAATCCACCACCGTACCATAAATAACTATCTACATTTTGTCCTAATAATGTAATTTCTTTAAATCCGTTATCCCACAAGTCTTGGATTTCTTTCATAATACTTTGTGGCTCACGACTGCGTTCACGACCTCGTGTAAAAGGAACAACACAAAATGTACACATATTGTCACAACCACGAGTGATAGAGACCAAGGCCGTTATTCCATTACTCATTAAACGAACTGGAGCAATATCTCCATAAGTTTCTTCTTTAGATAAAATGACATTAATAGCATCACGTCCTTCTTCCACTTCAGCTAGAAGATTGGGTAAATCTTTATAGGCATCAGGGCCAACCACCAAATCCACTATCTTTTCTTCCTCTAAAAATTGACTTTTCAAACGTTCTGCCATACAGCCTAAAACGCCCACTTTCATTTTTGGATTGATTCGTTTTACAGCATTGTATTTTTCTAAACGTTTCCGAATAGTTTGTTCTGCTTTGTCGCGAATGGAACAAGTGTTGACTAAAACTAAGTCTGCTTCTTCTAGCTTTTGTGTGGTATTAAAACCATTTTCGGATAGAATGGAAGCTACGATTTCGCTATCTGAGAAATTCATGGCACAGCCATAACTCTCGATAAAGAGTTTTTTTGTATTTTCTTTTTTATGTTCTAAAACAAGACTTTCGCCTTGTTTGCTTTCTTCAATTACTTTTTCCATGTTCATTTTTCAAAGTGCAAATATACGTCTATTTTGAGAAATATGACAAGATGGCAGTCTAGTTTTAACAGTATTTTAATGTCTTTTTTAAATAAAAATTTAAGATTGTATTTTAAAAGTACGGATTTAATTAATTCATTTTGCGCCTTTCAATTTTTAATAAATAAGGTATCGTTGAAAAGCGTTTTTAGTCGGTAAAATTTACTTTTAAAATTTAAAAAACATAAAATTTAAAAAAATCACATACTTTTGCAGCTTCAAACAAACGGGATATGGCAAAGAATTTAGTTATAGTGGAATCACCTGCAAAGGCTAAAACAATTGAAAAATTTTTAGGAAGTGACTTTCAAGTTGAATCGAGTTATGGGCATATTGCCGACTTGCCTTCCAAAGAAATTGGTGTAGATGTTGCCAATGGTTTCAAGCCTAAATATGAAGTTTCATCCGATAAAAAAGCATTGGTAAGCAAACTAAAAACATTGTCAAAAAATGCTGAAATGGTTTGGTTAGCTTCCGATGAGGACCGTGAGGGAGAAGCAATTTCTTGGCACTTATCCGAAGAATTAAAATTAGATAAAAAGAAAACGAAACGTATCGTTTTTCACGAAATAACGAAAACGGCTATTTTAAAAGCTATTGATAATCCTCGCGAAATCGACTATAATTTAGTAAACGCACAACAAGCGCGTCGTGTTTTAGACCGATTGGTTGGGTATGAATTATCTCCTGTTTTGTGGAGAAAAGTTAAAGGAGGTCTTTCAGCTGGTCGTGTCCAATCTGTTTCAGTTCGTTTAATTGTAGAACGCGAACGTGAGATACAAAACTTTAAAGCCGTTGCAAGCTATTCTGTTACAGCTGAATTTACTAATGAAGCAGGAAAAATAGTTAAGGCGAAGTTGCCTAAAAATTTCAATACTAAAAAAGAAGCCGAAGATTTTTTACAAAAAAATAGCGCTTCCACCTATAAAGTAGGCGAGTTAGAAACTAAGCCTACAAAAAAATCACCAACGGGTCCATTTACTACTTCTACTTTACAACAAGAAGCCGCTCGTAAATTGTATTTACCTGTTGGAATTACGATGCAGTTAGCGCAACGTTTGTATGAGGCGGGGTTAATTACGTATATGAGAACGGATAGTGTGAACTTGTCCAAAGAAGCGATGGACGCAGCTCAGGCTGAAATAATTAAGTCTTACGGTAAAGAATTTTCTAGACCAAGAACTTTTGCTAACAAAAGTAAAGGTGCTCAAGAAGCCCACGAAGCCATTCGTCCAACAGATATGTCACGTCATACGGTAAATATTGACCGAGATCAAGCACGTTTGTATGATTTGATTTGGAAACGAACTTTGGCTTCGCAAATGAGTGATGCCGAATTAGAACGCACCAATGTTAAAATTGAAGCCAATAATCATAGTGAAGTCTTTACAGCTTCGGGAGAAGTTTTACTTTTTGAAGGTTTCTTGAAAGTGTATTTGGAAGGGAATGACGAGGATGATGAAGAACAAGAAGGCATGTTGCCAGCACTGAAAGTAAACGAAAGATTAGAGAATAATTACATTACAGCTACCGAAAGGTATTCAAGAGCTGCGGCTAGATATACTGAGGCTTCTTTGGTTAAAAAACTAGAAGAATTAGGAATTGGTCGTCCTTCAACCTACGCGCCAACAATTTCTACTATTATCAATAGAAATTATGTTGAAAAAGGAAATTTAGAAGGACAAGAAAGAAAATATACTCAACTGACTTTGCAAGCTGGTAAAGTAGTAGAGAAAGTATTAAAAGAAAATACAGGTTCTGATAAAGGAAAATTAGTTCCAACGGATATTGGAACTATTGTCACCGATTTCTTGGTGAAAAATTTCGGAGCAATTTTAGATTATAATTTCACAGCAAAAGTGGAGCAAGATTTTGACGAAATTGCTGAAGGGAATATTGAATGGGCAAAGATGATGCAAGAGTTCTACGATAAATTTCACCCGAATGTGAAAGACGTAGAAGCGAATGCTGATAGAGAAAGTGGAGAACGAATTCTTGGAACTGATCCTGCAACAGGAAAACCAGTTTCTGTTCGTTTAGGAAAATTTGGACCAATGGCTCAAATTGGAGATGCTGAGGACGAAGATAAGAAATTTGCTAGTTTGAAAATCGATCAAAATATTGGAAACATTACTTTAGAAGATGCCTTGAATTTATTTTTGTTACCTAAAAATTTAGGTTTGTACAAAGGAGAAGAGGTAGAAGTGAGTAATGGACGTTACGGACCATACGTTCGTCACGGTTCTGTTTTCATTTCGTTGCCAAAAGGCGAAGATCCATTAGATGTTTCAATGGAAAGAGCTCAGGAATTGATTGATGAAAAAGCTCAAGCTGATGCGCCAATTGCCATCTATAAAGGATTAGGCGTTCAAAAAGGAGTGGGGCGTTTTGGAGCGTTTATCAAATGGGATGGTGTTTTCATCAACGTAAGTAAGAAATACAATTTTGATAACTTATCTCAAGCTGATATCGAAGAATTGATTGAAGATAAATTGCAAAAAAATATTGACAAAGTAATTCATAATTGGTCAGCAGAAGGCATTCTTGTTGAGAAAGCTCGTTGGGGACGCTCTGTGATTACTAAAGGTAAAGTCAAGATCGAATTGAGTAAAGATGTTGATGCAAGTAAATTGACATTGGAAGAAGTTCAGGAAATGATCGCGAAAAAAGCGCCTGCAAAGAAAGTAGCAGCTAAGAAAGCTCCAGCTAAAAAGACTTTGGCTGCTAAAAAAACGACTGCAAAAAAGAAATAATAAATGGAATTTGATTTTCTTTCTCCTTTAGCCACTGAAATCATCGATTATGTTGATGGTTTATCTTCTCAACAATTGGGAAACAAGTTGGTTTTGCATACTTCGGAAGCATTTCCTGAGGTGAGTAAAGTAGCTATTGGTATTATTGGAGTCCTAGAAAACAGAGGAAATAACAAAGGCAATCCCGAGATTGACTTAATTGCTGTCCGAAAAGAATTATACAGTTTGTATCCAGGAAATTGGGATGTTTCGATAGCTGATTTCGGAGATATTATTGAAGGAAATTCAAAAGAAGACACTTTTTATGCTTTGAAAAAAGTGGCGTCTACTTTGATAAAAAATAAAGTTGTTCCAGTTGTAATTGGAGGTTCTCAAGACCTAACTTATGCTTTGTATAGGGCTTATGACGATTTGGAACAAATGGTCAATTTAGTTGCGGTTGATAGTAAATTTGATTTCGGAAAAGAGAGTGATGTTATTTCTTCTTCTTCTTATTTGACTAAAATAGTAATTGAAGAGCCCAACAACTTGTTCAACTATTGCAATATTGGATACCAAACCTATTACAATTCTCAGGAAGAAATTGATTTGGTAGAGAAATTGTTTTTTGATGCCTATCGATTGGGCGAAGTATCAAATAACATTGCAATTGCAGAACCTGTTTTTCGTGATGCAGATTTAGTAAGCATCGATATGCATTCCGTAAAGTCAACTGATTCCGGTAATTTTTCTCATTTTATCCCTAATGGGTTTAATGGGAAAGAAATATGTGCCTTGGCTAGATACGCTGGAATTAGTGATAAGGTGTCGTCGTTTGGAGTTTTTAATCATAATGATACTGAGCAAGAGTCGGTATTAATTGCGCAAATTATTTGGTATTTTATCGAAGGGTTTCATTACCGTTCCAATGAATACCCTTTTGGAAGTAGAGAGAATTATTTGAAGTACATTGTTCCTTCAGAAGAGGAAGAATTAGTTTTTTATAAGAGCGATAAAACCGATCGTTGGTGGATTGAAATCCCATTTACGGTTAATGGTAACAATAAACTAAAACGAAATACGTTATTACCCTGTTCGCATGAAGAATATTTAGCCGCATGTGATCAAGAATTGCCAGAAAGATGGTGGAAGGCACAACGAAAAAACAATATTTAAATTCAATAATTTTGTAGCGAAAAGCTTTCATAATAAAAAAATTGCTTTTTAAAAAAATAATAAATAGGTTTACACATTGAAAAACAAAGAAAATATAACTCAACATTATATGAAGAAGTTCATTGCATTTACAGCAATTTTGACACTATTAATTAGTTGCGGAAAATCTGGAGATAAAGGAGAATTGGTAGGGATAAAAGGAGCCAAATGGCATCCTGAAAAACCCTACGGAATGGCTTTAGTTCCTGGTGGTTCCTTCATTATGGGTAAAACAGATCAAGACATAGCAGGTGTGGATGATGCACCTACAAAAACAGTGACAGTACCATCATTTTACATGGACGAAACAGAGATTACTAACAATGAATATCGTCAATTTGTAGAATGGGTAAAAGACTCAACCATGCGAGTTCGATTAGCAATTATGGCCGATGGAACTACAAATCCAGGAACTGGAAAAGGAAAAACAGCATCAATTTCAGATTTTGCCTACAATGATTTTGACGAAAAAAACACTAAGAAATCAAAGAATAATAATGTGTATGAAAAATACATGTATGATAATTATTATAGTATAGGAACTAAAGATGATCCTAATGCTTATAGAAAGTTAAATAAAAAGGCTAAATTAATAAAACAAACAAGTAAATATCCTGATGAATCGTACACTGAAGTGATGGATTCGATGTACTTGCCTTTAGAAGCTTCATACAATGGTTTGAGAACAATTGATGTAGATAAATTAAAATTTCGTTATTCTTGGATGGATATTCAAGCTGCAGCGAAATCAAAGACTGGTAAAAGACAAGATTTTATAAGAACTGAGCAAGTAAAAGTGTATCCAGACACAACGGTTTGGATAAAAGATTTCTCGTATTCATATAATGAGCCAATGCACAATGATTATTTCTGGCACAAGGCCTATGGTGAATATCCAGTAGTTGGTGTAAAACAATCTCAAGCGGTTGCTTTTTGCGAATGGAGAACCTTATACAAAAATGCCTATATAAAATCTAAGAAAAAAGGCAGAGATCAAGTCAATAAATTTAGACTTCCATCAGAAGCAGAATGGGAATATGCTGCAAGAGGTGGTTTACAGTCGGCTACTTATCCTTGGGGAGGACCTTATGCCAAAAATGACAGAGGTTGTTTCTTGGCTAATTTTAAACCTACAAGAGGAGATTATGCAGCCGATAATGCTTTATATACTGTTGAAGCAAAATCGTACGATCCCAATGGATATAATTTGTATAATATGTCGGGTAACGTAGCGGAATGGACAGCTACAGCTTATGATGCGGGTGCTTATGAATATGTTTCAACTATGAGCCCTAATATTCAAGATAATAAAAATAAAAGAAAAGTAGTTCGTGGCGGTTCTTGGAAAGATGTAGCTTATATGTTGCAAGTTTCTACAAGAGACTATGAATATGCCGATTCTGCAAGAAGTTACATTGGTTTTAGAACGGTTCAAGATTATATGGGAACTCAAAAAATATCGACTAAAAAAGCAAAAAAATAACACTATAAATATAATCCCCTTAAAAAAGAATAACATGGCATTAATTAACAAAAAAGTAATGAATTTCGCTTACGGTATGGGAGCGGCAGTAGTAATTGTTGGAGCATTGTTTAAAATCCAACACTGGACAGGAGCAAGTCAACTATTAATTATTGGACTTTTAACAGAGGCGTTCATTTTTGCGTTATCAGCATTTGATAAGCCAGATGAAGAATTAGATTGGACACTTGTTTATCCTGAATTAGCTGGTGGTGAAGCAAAGCCAAAATCAAAAAAGAAAGAAGATACTTCTGATGCAGATGGATTGCTTTCTCAAAAATTAGATACTATGTTGAAAGAAGCTAAAATTGACGGTGAGTTGATGGCTAGTTTAGGAAATAGTATTAAAAATTTCGAATCAGCAGCTAAAGGAATTGCTCCTACAGTTGATTCTTTGGCTTCTACTAAAAAATACAGTGAAGAATTGACAAAAGCTGCAGCTCAAATGGAGTCTTTAAACAATTTGTATAAATTACAATTAGAAAGTGCTTCGGTAAATGCAGAGGCTAATAAAGATATTGCTGAAAATGCTGCTATGTTGAAACAACAAATGCAATCTATGACAGCTAATATTGCTTCATTGAATGCAGTGTATGGTGGAATGCTTTCTGCAATGAGTAACAAAGGATAATAATTAGTTTTAAACTAAATTACTTTACTAACTAATTATTTAAAATAAAATGGCAGGAGGAAAATTAAGTCCTAGACAGAAGATGGTAAACCTGATGTATCTGGTTTTCATCGCAATGTTAGCTTTAAATATGTCCAAAGAAGTATTATCGGCTTTTGGATTAATGAACGAAAAATTTGATGCTGCAAATTTAAGTGCAGAATCAATGAATGCAAGTATGTTGCAAGCATTAGATAAAAAAGCGGGTGAAGATGCTCACTTTATACAAGCTGCAGCAGATGCAAAAAAAGTTGCAGAAATTTCTAAAGAATTTTACGAATTTATAGGTACGCTAAAAGCAGATGCAACTGAAGGAGTAGAACTAGATGAGGAAACTGGTAAATTGCCTTATGAGGCAATGGATAAAGGAGCCGCAATTGACGAAGGTTGGTTTGAAGGTGACGGATATTCTCAAAAAGGAAAAGAAATTGTTGCTCAATTTTCTAAATATGTAGCCGATATGAAAGGTGCAGTTGGAAATAACAGCAAACTAAAAGGTGTTCTTGCAGAAATTAGTTCTAAGTTCTCAACAGCTGATGTAAAAGATGGTGAAGGAGTAACTAAAATGTATTTGGATTATCATTTTAAAGGTTTTCCAGGAATTGCCTCTTTAACAAAATTGACTTCGTTTCAAAATGACGTAAAGAAAGCGGAAGCCGATATTTATAGTATTTTATTAGGGAAAGCAGCAGTTGAAGCTTCATCTATGAAAAACTTTACAGCTTTAGTAGTGTTAGACAAAAATGCCTATTACCAAGGTGAAAAAGTAACAGGTAAAGTAGTATTAGGTAAATACGATGCCAATACAAAACCTACTTCTTTCCAAGGTCCTGGTAAATTAGAAAATGGGCAAGCTAAAATCTCATTAACAGCAGGTGGTGTTGGCGAACAAAAAATCAATGGTAAATTTACTTTCGTTCAAGATGGTGAAACTATTCCATTAGCTTTCGAAGGAAAATATGTAGTAGTTCCTCGTCCAAATTCTGCGACTATTTCTGCTGATAAGATGAATGTAGTTTACAGAGGAGTTTCTAATCCAATGTCGATATCTTTTGCGGGAGTATCAGCAGATAAAGTATCTGCAAGCGGTCCTGGTTTACGTTCTGTAGGTGCCGGTAAATATGTGATGAATCCAGGAGCTGGGAATGAAGCGGTAATTAGTGTTACAGGAACATTGCCTGATGGATCTAAAGTTTCAGATCAAAAGAAATTTAGAATTAAAGGAATTCCTGGTCCAGTAGGAACAATTAGAGGAGAAATGGGTGTGGTAAAAGGACCTAAATCAAGTTTAGAAATTTCTACGGTTGGAGCCAAATTAGTTGATTTTGATTTCGAAGTTGGTTTAGATGTAGTTGGATTTAACTTTAAAGTAACTGGGCAACCTACAGTTGTGGTGCCAGGAAATAAATTGAATGGACAATGTAAAGCTGTTTTGGCTAAAGCTGGAAGAGGAGATCAAGTTACTATTTCTGAAATAAAAACTAGATTAGTGGGTGCAGGTAGTTATATGTTGCCAAGAACAGCTCCAGTAATTTATGAAATACAATAATAAGTAGAAAGAACAAACTACTCAATATATTCAAAAAATGATGAACGTTAGAAGTATTTTAATAGCTATTTTTTCAATTAGTTTCAGTGTAGCCAATTATGGACAGGCTAATTTGCTTAATGCAAAAAACCCAAGCCAAATTGGTATTAAATCAGCAGCTCAGTTGAATTCTGATAATGACAAACCTTTGGCGTATGGGTATGTTCATGATAGAGATATCTTGATGAGTAGAACGACTTGGGAAGTTATCGATCTAGGCGAAAAAATTAACTTTCCATTGTATTTTCCAATTGATACCGCTAACGTAGGACCAGAAAGACGTTCGTTGTATGATGTATTGATTAAAGGAATTAAAAAAGGAAAAATCACTGAAATCTATACGGATAGTTATTTCAATACTAAAAAATCGTTTAAAGATATTACTGCTTCTTTGTCACGAATTGACACAACTGATGCTGGTAGAGAACAATTGAATGCCGGTTCTCGAATTTCTCCTGAATATATTGTAAAACAAGATTTGACATCTCAGGATGTAACGCAGTATAAAATCAAAGGCTTATGGTATTTTGATAAACGTCAAAGTGAATTGAAGTACCGTTTATTAGGAATTTGTCCAGTTACACCTGACGTTTATACTATGAATAGTGAAGATCCTGATTTTATTGAATTATTTTGGGTTTTCTTCCCAGACGCAAGAGAAACCCTGTACAGTGCGAAAGCATTTAACGAGAAAAACTCTTCAATGCCAATTTCTTTTGATCAAATACTAAATTCACGTCGTTTTAATAGTGTGATTTATAAGGAGGAAAATGTATACGGTGATAGAGATATTAAAGATTACATGAAGGATAACGCTCAAAGTCAGTTGTTAGAATCGGATCGAGTGAAAGAAAAGATTCGTGGTTTTGAACAGGATATGTGGAATTATTAATTCATTTGATTTCAAAAAACAAGAAAAACTCTTACTGAAAGGTAAGAGTTTTTCTTTTTATGTACTTTCTTTGTACTATTCAAAAATGCGGTATGATTGATTATTTAATTGTGGGTTGTGGTTTAGCAGGGATTTCTTTTGCGGAAGAAGCCTTGCAGCATGGTAAAACGATTCTGGTTGTAGATAACGATTCGCAAAACTCCTCAAAAATAGCTGGAGGCTTGTATAATCCGGTTATTTTAAAGCGTTTTAGTGAAGTATGGGAGGCGCAATCACAATTGGTTACCATGAATTCTTTTTATGCGCAATTAAAGCCTAGAATCGAAAATCAATTCGATTATAAAATGCCTATTCTAAGGAAGTTTTTTTCTGTCGAGGAGCAGAACAATTGGTTTTCAGCTTCTGACAAACCAAACTTAGCTCCATTTTT
>JAGNSF010000187.1 GCA_017988155.1 Flavobacterium sp.
CGTGATTTGCCTTTTAGTATTTCAGCAGGGGTTGGATTTATTGCATTGTTTGGAATTGCCGTGCTTAACGGAATCGTATTAATTGAACATTTTAAAGAACTCAAACATCACGGAATGAAAGATATGGACGAATTAATTTTAAAAGGAACTACAGATCGTTTGCGTCCGGTTTTATTAACAGCTGCAGCAGCTGCTTTAGGGTTTTTACCAATGGCAATATCATCATCTGCAGGTGCCGAGGTTCAGCGTCCTCTAGCTACTGTTGTAATTGGAGGTTTGTTTACGGCAACAATTTTGACCATGATTGTTTTACCTATTTTATTCAAAGTGTTTGACGGAAAAGAATTCAGAAAACCTAAATTTAAAATGCATACTAAAACCATCATTCTTTTATTCTTGTTATTAAGCGTTTCCTTCCTTAAGGCTCAAAATACAAGTTCAGAACGTGAACGAATTATCAATTTAGCGATTGAAAATAACAAAGAAATTAAGGCGTTTCAATTGCAATTAGATAAATCGAAACAAGCGATTCAAACAGCCTATTCGTTTGATAAAACGAATCTTTATTATAGTTATGATCAAAATAATTTAGCCTTAAATACAATGCCTCTGCGTGTTTTTGGAGTCCAACAGCGGTTTGAATTTCCTACGATTTATGGTGCTAAGAAAAAAGCACTTTCTTCTGAATATGAAAAGGAAAAAGCCAAATTTGAGTTGCAAAAAAACAAATTAACTTTAGCCGTATCAAAAGTGTATGAGCATATTGTTTATTTACAAAATCAAGAAAAAAGATATCACTATTTAGATAGTTTGTACCAAAATTTCTCAAAAGCAAGTACTAGACGTTTTGAATTGGGTGAAACTAATTATTTAGAAAAGATTACGGCTCAAGCCAAAGCGGGACAAATCCAAACTAAGAAATCTCAAATTGAGAAAGATAAAATTGCGCAATATGAATTGTTGAATAGTTTGGTTCAATCCGACACCAAAATAACTATTTTGAATACTAAAATGATTCCACTGACTATTGCAATAAGTAGTTCCGGAAAAGATGCTCATTTAGCTTATTTAGAACGAGTTACTGAAAACTACAAAAACCAAATATCGATGCAAAAACAACATTGGTTGCCGGATATCAATCTCGATTATTTTAAAGGTAGAAACAATGGATTGTCGCAGTCTTTGTATGGCTTTCAAGTTGGCTTAGCTATTCCTATTCTATTTTCAGGAACAACTTCTAAAATTAAAGTGGCTAAATTGGATTTGAAAAGTTGGGAACAACAAAAACAAAATGAAGAACAAAAAATGGTTCAATACCTGAGCCAAAAAGAAAGTGAGCTAGCCAAATACCAAGAAGCTATTAATTATTACAATCTATTTGGTAAAAAATTATCTGAAGAAATTTTAAAAGTGGCGAATCTGAGTTACAAAAATGGAGAAATTGATTTCTTTCAATACATTCAAAGTTTAGAAAATGCCACGACTATTCAAGTCGATTATTTAGATACTTTGTTGCAATACAACAACACTCAATTGGAATTATATTACCCTAATTTTTAATCTGTTTATTATGAAAAAAATACTATATACACTTGCATTAACAACTATTCTTATTGGTTGTAAAGAAACAAAAACCGAAGAGACTTCTCCAAAAGAAGATGGTTTAATTCATGTAACTGAAGTCCAATTCAAATCAGTAGGGATGCTTGTTGAAAATCCTACAGAAGAGGATTTTGATGTAACTATAAAAACCTCAGGTAAAATTGATGTTCCACCACAAAATAGAGCGCAAGTAACCACTTTTATTGGAGGTTATATTAAGTCCACCAAACTACTAGTAGGCGATAAAGTTAACAAAGGTCAAGCATTGGTCACTTTAGAAAGTACTGAGTACTTAGACATCCAAAAAGACTATTTGGAGGTTGCAGAACAGATTAAGTATTTGAAATCAGAATACGAACGTCAAAAAACTTTGTTTGACGAAAAAATAAGTTCGCAAAAAAACTACTTAAAAGCGGAAAGCGATTATCGAAAAACAAAAGGCATGTACCAGAGTTTAAGAGAAAAATTACTGTTATTAAAAATAAATCCTGCCAATGTGGAAAAAGGTAAATTGACTTCTACTGTTACCATTTCATCACCAATCTCAGGCGATATTGTAGTAATGAATGCCAATGTAGGAATGTATATTGCTCCTTCAGATGTTATTCTTGAAATTGTAGATACTCAACATTTACATTTAGAATTAGCAGTATTTGAAAAAGATATTCTAAAGGTGAAAGTAGGTCAGAAAATCAACTTTACAGTTCCCGAAGCTTCCAAAGAAATATTTCCTGCCGAAGTACATTTGGTTGGAAAATCAATTGAAGGGAACGATAGAACAATCAATGTTCATGGTCATTTAGACGAATCTATCAAGCAAAAATTATTGACAGGAATGTTTGTAGAAGCCAATATTATAGTTAGTTCTAAAAAAGGATTGGCAATATCTTCTGAAGCATTAGTTAGTGAAAACAATAAAAATTTCGTACTTTTATTAGAAAGCGCAAAAAACAATTCCTATTCATTCAAAAAAGTAGCTGTTGCCATTGGAGAAAAAAATAAAGATTTTGTTGAGATTCTTCCCAATAGTTCAATTAAAGCTTCCTCAAAAATTTTAACCAAGGGCACTTTTGATATCGTTAATTAAATAATTTATGGATGTAAATAAATTAAAAAAACAATTGCAAGTCGAAGTAGACACTGCTTTTTTGTACGACAGCATTGCTGCTATTCAATCCGATGTTAATCTAACTCGTGTTTTACATAGTCTTGCCGATATTGAAAAAGGACATGCTAAACACATGTTAGAAAAGGTACAAACTTTAGATTCTAATTATGAAATGCCATTGCCTTCTTCTAAAGCGAAGTTTCAATTGAAAGTTGGAAAGCTATTTGGTTACAGTTCAATAATTAGCAGTTTATCCAATATTGAAAAGCAGTTTGCAGTTAATACTATCAAAAATAAAATTGAACAAGGAGAAAAACTTACTGGTTTTGAACACAATCATTTGCAAATTATTGAAGCCGTTAATAATAACGAAGCTTTAAATGTTTCAGGAGGAATGTTATCCAAGTTTGAAAGTCGTCATAAATCAGTAGGAGGGAATGCCTTACGAGCGGCTGTATTGGGTTCAAATGACGGATTGGTTTCCAATATGAGTTTAGTAATGGGAGTAGCCGGAGCAGCGGTTTCTAATAATACAATTCTCTTAACTGGAATTGCTGGACTTCTAGCTGGTGCCATTTCAATGGCTTTAGGCGAATGGCTTTCGGTACAAAGTTCGAGAGAATTGAATCAACGCCAAATCGAATTAGAGACCGAAGAATTAGAAGCTTCCCCAGAGGAAGAGAAAAAAGAATTGGTTTTGTTGTATCAAGCCAAAGGAATGAGTGCCGCTGATGCTCAAAAATTGGCTGATAAAGCCTTTGAAAGTCCAGAAACAGCTATTGACGCTATTATTACCGAAGAATTGGGTATCGATAAAGAAGAATTAGGTGGGTCAGCTTGGGAAGCAGCAATCGCTTCTTTTATACTATTTTCAATTGGTGCTGTTATTCCGTTATATCCATTTATATTTTTGGATGGGAATACCGCTATTTTATTAAGCATTGGAAGTAGTGTAGTGGGGTTATTTGGAATTGGAGCCGCTATTACATTATTAACTGGAAAAAGTATTTTGTTTTCAGGTTTACGACAAGTTGCTTTTGGGCTAGCAGCCGCAGCAATAACATATGGAATTGGAACTTTAATAGGAGTTTCATTAGCAGGTTAATTAACTAAATTAATATATTATGAATGATGCGCATTTACACATGGTAGT
>JAGNSF010000027.1 GCA_017988155.1 Flavobacterium sp.
ACAACTGGCGTTTAGACCAAGGAATTAATTCTATTAAATACATTAAAAATGATCCAGCTAAAGGGATTGTAATCAATATTGAGAATTTCGAAAAAATGGCAATGCCAATTGTTTTAGATGTTAAAACAAAAAGTGGAAAAGTAACTCGTGTGAAATTACCTGTTGAAATTTGGCAAAGAAATATAGAATGGTCATTCAAACATAATTCTACCGAATCAATTGAAAGTATTACTCTAGATCCAGATCATGTATTTCCAGATGTAAATGAAGCTAATAATGTTTGGACTGCTGAGAAAGGAAAAGTAGAGGAAGATCTAATTTTAGATGGTTACCTTGGTGTTTATACCAATCCGCAAGCGCCAATTAAATTTACACTTACTGAAAAAAACGGTGCTTTAAATGTAGAAATTACGGGTTATCCAAAATTCAATGTAACACCAACCGGTAAAAATAAATTTGAATCAAAACGTGCCGGAATGGAATTACAATTCAATGATGCCAAATCTGGTTTTGAAATGATTTTGGCCGATGGTAGAAAAATACCATTTACAAAACAATAAATAGATTTAGTTCTATAAAAAAAACGACTGAGCAATCAGTCGTTTTTTTTTATGTTATAAAGTTTCGTTTTTATATCGGAATTTGTTGGCTCAAACAATGTAATGTTCCAAATCCCCAAATGAAGTCAGTAGCACTAATTCCTATTATTTCTCTATCAGGAAAACAATCTGCTAAGATGTTTAAAGCAATTCGGTCTTTACTATCGTTGAAAGTGGGAACCAAAACACAATGATTTAAAATCAAGAAATTAGCATAACTAGCTGGCAAACGCAAATCTTCAAAATCCAAACGTTTTGGCATAGGCAAGCAAACAATTTTCGGAGCTTGTCCATTTTCCAATTTAGCATTTTGCAAACGCTTTAAATTATCTTGAAGCGGTTGGTAATTTGCATCGGTTTTATCTTCTTCAACAATAGTTACAATGGTATCTTCGTTTACAAAACGACATAAATCATCAATATGTCCGTGGGTATCGTCCCCTTCAATTCCGTCACCAACCCAAATCACATTAGTAACACCTAAATATTCTTTAAAAACCGCTTCGTAATCGGCTTTAGTAAAATTAGCATTGCGCACTTGAATCGACGGATGCATCAAACATTCTTCCGAAGTCAATAAAGTTCCTTTTCCATTCACATCAATAGCGCCACCTTCAACAATTACGGGTTTTCCGTTGTATGTTACCTGAGTTAGAGGCAACTTCAAGAAATCAGCCACTTTATTTGGAACGTGTTTGTCTAATTGGTAATTGGAATATTTTGCCCAACCATTAAAGTTGAAATTCAAGGCTTCTCTGTGAGAACCATTTTTCACGATGATTGGTCCCGAATCGCGCATCCAAGAACGATTCGTTTTATGAATGATATAGGATACGTTAGTAAGCTGAACATGTGCTCTTCCTAGCATTTTAGCTACTTTAGTTTTCAATTTTTCATCAGCTACTACCAAGAATACTTTTTCTACAGCAGCAACTTTTTTAATGAATTCGACAAAAGCCCATTGAACGGCTTCGTATTTGCCAGGCCAATCGTTTCCATTGTGCGGAAAACATAGTAAAATACCTTCTTGTTTTTCCCATTCGGCAGGGAAACGTCTGTTTGGAGTACTCATAAGTAATTTTGTAAGAGAGCAAAAGTAAACAATAAGAGTAAAAAAAGGAATTTGTTTCGAATTATTCTATTTGATTTTTTAAAAAAGGTATAGGATAATTTCTTTAAAAATAGATATATTTGATGAATGGAAGTTTATCTACCATTACTTTAATTATTCTCAAATTTAAACGCCCCAAAAATGAAAAAAAACATTATTATTTGTTGCTGTCTTTTAGGATTAAGTTTTGCAAAAGCCCAAGACACCATCTCTGTCGAGAAAAAACTATTTAAAATTAATTTACTCCTTCCGGGTGTAGTTTATGAACGAAGTATAAGTTCCAAAAACACTTTAAACACAACATTATTTTCTGGTTTTGCGATTAATGGAAGTAGTAATTCAGGTCCAAATTGGCATTTTTTACCTACTATAGCAGAGGAGTTTAGACATTACTATAATCTTGATAATAGAAATAAAAAAGGTAAATCGATTTATAAAAATTCCGGAAGTTACATTGGAGTAAGAGGCTATCATATTTTCGAGTCAATTTCAGCAAATTCAAACAATGGATATTACGAATCAACTACTGGAGCATCTATTTTATGGGGGGTTCAAAAAACATTTAAGAGCAATTTCAATATAAATTTTAATACTGGTGTTAATTATCTCTTTAATTCACAAAAAGTGAATGCTCCAATTTTAAATATTACTTTAGGCTGGGTAATCGGGAAATAAATTGTTTATGAAATATGTTTTTTATTTTTTATTATTTGTAGTGTCATTAAGTACAAATGCACAGCGTGTTAGAGCTTTTACAGGATTAGGAGTTTATTTAGACAATGATTTCAATAATTCTACTTTTCTAGGAGCAAAGATAGGAACTGAATTCAAAATCACTTCTTTTTTGAAGCCCGAAATAGAAATTAATTATCAGGTAGGAGCATTAAAAGATGTTGAGATTCGTGACAGTCAAGGTAATTTGTCTAACTTTTTTGTTAAAAAAGTCTCGGCTATCAATTATGGTTTCTGCCCAAAGATATCTATTGGCGATTCTGATAATGAAAAAGGAACGGGACATTTCTTGATTTTGCCTAGATATAGTATTTCTAAAATTGAGGCTGCTGGAAATTATACCACAATAAACCAATCCAATTTGTCTAAATCTATTGAGGAAAAAGAAATAATTACAAAATGGGAACATTCATTAGGAATAGGAATAGGAATTGATGTAGGGGTTTCAAACAATTACGATATACTCGCTCTGAATTTATATTATAATGGTATAGATATGGGAAATGCTTTGAATAGTTTAAAACACAATGGAACTGCAAAATTTTCTACTAAAAATGTCATAGGTTTTGGTATAAATTATTACTTTAGTTTTAAAAAGAGATTAGATACAAAATGAAATTAAAGTTTGCCAAACGGAATTTTTTTTAGTTTCATTAAATAATTGAAATTGTAAATTTTCATGGCAATAACTTATAACAGTAACGATATAGTTCCAGTTTTTAATTTCAGCATTGGCTGGGTAATAGACAAATAACCAAAAAAAAATCCTTACATTTTTTGTAAGGATTTTTTGTTGACAATAGTTTTTAATCAATGGCTCTTTTTGTGATATCTCCAAAAGCATCAATACGGCGGTCTCTAAAGAACGGCCAGTTTTGACGTACATTTTCTTGCAAGTCCAAATCGACTTCGGCAATCAAGATTTCTTCTTTATCGTGGGAGGCTTGCGCCAAAATTTCGCCTTGTGGTCCAGCAATGAAAGACGAACCCCAAAACTCGATTCCAGAAGTATTAGGTAAATATTTTTCTAAACCAATACGGTTAGCAGCAGCAACATAAACTCCATTCGCAACCGCGTGGCCTTTCATTACGTTCATCCAAGCGCCGTGTTGATTGACTCCGTATTCTTCTTTTTCTAAAGGATGCCAACCGATAGCTGTTGGGTAAAATAAAACTTCAGCACCTTGCAAAGCCGTCAAACGCGCCCCTTCAGGATACCATTGGTCCCAACAAATTAAGGTTCCAATTTTTCCTTTATTGGTAGGAAATGCTTTAAAACCTAAATCACCTGGTGTGAAATAGAATTTCTCGTAAAAATGGGGATCGTCTGGAATGTGCATTTTTCGGTACAAACCAGCTTCGGAACCATCCGTGTCAATAATATAAGCACTGTTGTGGTAAATTCCCGCCATTCTTTTTTCGAAGAAAGGAACAATAATCACCACGCCTAATTCTTTGGCTAATGCACTAAAAGCAATAAAAGAAGTACTGTACAATGGTTCTGCTAACGCAAAATTATCGACATCTTCACTTTGACAAAAATAATGACTGCTGTACAATTCGGGTAGCGAAATTACTTCGGCACCCTGACTAGCTGCATCACGAACCCAACTCAAACATTTCTTTAAGTTGTTTTCGGCAACATCATTCAGATTCAATTGAATAACTGCGATTTTGTATTTTTTATTTGGCATAGCTAAAAAAATTAGACCGCAAAAATAGTTATTTTTATAAAGAGTACACGAAAAGGAATTCAGAAAAATTAACCCTTTATTATGTTTCTTGCGAATAGTTCGGATATTCAAATTGGCTTCGTACCTTTGCACTCTAGAATTGAAGAAATGTTAGCAATAGGAAAATACAATACGCTCACCATATTACGGGATACTAAAGTAGGTTTGTTTTTGGGAAATCCCGAAAAAGATCCTGAAGGTATTCACGATGTGCTCTTGCCCAATAAATACGTTCCAAACGAATTTGAAATAGGGGAAGAGTTAATTGTTTTTGTGTATTTAGATCACGAAGAACGTCCGGTAGCCACAACCTTAGCGCCTTATATTTTGTTGAATGAATTTGCGCTTTTGCGTGTGAATTATATCAACCAGATTGGTGCGTTTATGGATTGGGGAATGGAAAAAGATATTTTGGTTCCGTTCAAAGAGCAAGCGCGCCCAATGGAAAAAGGAAAACGTTATTTGGTGTATTTGTATATGGACGAAAAAACCAATCGTTTGGTGGCTTCAAGCAAAACCAATCAGTTTTTGAGTAACGATCATTTGACGGTTGAAAAAGGAGATGAAGTAGATTTGATTGTTTCGCATATCACGGAAATCGGAATAAATGTAATTATCAATGAACAACACAAAGGGTTGTTGTACAAAGATGAGGTAT
Source organism: Flavobacterium sp. (assembly GCA_017988155.1). GTDB lineage: Bacteria > Bacteroidota > Bacteroidia > Flavobacteriales > Flavobacteriaceae > Flavobacterium. Next base: position 4,834 of record JAGNSF010000027.1, read on the forward strand.
ACGACGATGCTATTCGTACCGGTGACAGAATGAGAGGTTACATTAAAAACATTCGTCCTGACAATAAAATTGATGTGGCGCTGCAAGTGCAAGGATATCAAAGTATCGAACCTAATGCGGAGAAAATTTTGGATGAATTAAGAGCGAATCGTGGGTTTTTACGTTTGAATGACAATTCGCATCCAGAAGATATTAAAACGGTCTTAAAAATGAGTAAAAAGACCTTTAAGAAAGCAATCGGCGCTTTGTATAAAGACAAATTAATCGAAATTAAAGAAGACGGAATTTACTTGATTAAAGAGTAATTCTAAATTTATAACAGAAGCAAAAGGCAATTCATTTTATTGAATTGCCTTTTTTTATGTTGTACCGCTAACTTTAAGTTTTCTTTTTAGTAGAGAATCTAAAAAATGACTTATTTTTACACTCAAATCAAAGAATTATGAGCAAGATAGATTGGAAAACCGTCCGAGAATTTGAAGATATCACCTATAAAAAATGCAATGGAGTAGCGCGAATCGCTTTTAATCGCCCTGATGTGCGTAATGCGTTTCGTCCTAAAACAACTTCAGAATTGTTACAAGCCTTCCATGATGCACAAGAAGATACTTCGATAGGAGTGGTATTGTTATCAGCGGAAGGACCTTCGTCCAAAGACGGAATTTGGTCTTTTTGCAGTGGCGGAGACCAAAAAGCACGTGGACACCAAGGTTATGTGGGTGAAGACGGTTACCATAGATTGAATATTTTAGATGTACAACGATTGATTCGTTTTATGCCAAAAGCAGTTATCTGTGTCGTTCCCGGTTGGGCTGTGGGTGGCGGACATAGTTTACATGTAGTGTGTGATTTGACTTTAGCGAGTAAAGAACACGCCATTTTTAAACAAACGGATGCTGATGTAACCAGTTTTGATGGAGGCTACGGTTCAGCATATTTAGCCAAAATGGTAGGACAGAAAAAAGCACGTGAAATCTTTTTCTTAGGCCGCAATTATTCGGCTCAAGAGGCTTATGAAATGGGAATGGTAAATGCTGTTATTCCGCATGACGAATTAGAAGATACCGCTTATGAATGGGCACAAGAAATCTTAGCCAAATCGCCAACGTCTATCAAAATGTTGAAATTTGCCATGAATCTAACCGATGATGGGATGGTAGGGCAACAAGTTTTTGCAGGCGAAGCCACTCGTTTGGCCTATATGACAGAAGAAGCTACCGAAGGAAGAAATGCCTTTTTGGAAAAAAGAAAACCGAATTTCGAGAAAAAATGGTTGCCATAATTGGCTTTTAAGTAGAACATTAAATGTTTAAACTTTGATAAACCTTTTTTTTAAACTTATAAACTAAAAAATGAAACACTGGATAGAAGCCGCTCGATTGAGAACCTTGCCCTTATCAGTTTCTGGAATTATAGTGGGAAGTATGTATGCCTTGGCAAATCCAACGGATGATGTGCTTACTCCAACCGAAGTTTTCAACTGGAAACTTTTTGCGTTTGCTATCATAACTACTTTAGGATTGCAAATCCTTTCCAATTTTGCGAATGATTATGGCGACGGAATTAAAGGTACGGATAACGAAGATAGAGTAGGGCCTAAACGAACCATTCAGTCAGGGGTAATTACTCCTAGGGCTATGAAAAGCGCTATTATCCTGACTTCAGGATTGACTTTGTTTTCGGCTATTTATTTAATTTATCTGGCCTTTGGAGCACACAATTTAGGTTATTCGTTATTTTACTTGATTTTAGGTATTGCAGCCATCGCTTCAGCTATTCGCTATACAGTGGGGAACTCTGCTTACGGTTACCGTGGTTTTGGAGATGTATTTGTATTTGTGTTTTTCGGATTAGTAAGTACGCTTGGAGTTAACTTTTTGTATTCCAAACAATTGGATGCGATTTTGATTTTGCCAGCAACAGCGATTGGCTTCTTAAGCGTAGCAGTGCTGAATTTAAACAATATGCGTGATGAAGCTTCGGATAGAAAATCTGGAAAGAATACGTTGGTCGTAAAAATGGGAATTGAAAATGCTAAAAAATACCATTACTTTTTGATTATAGGAGCCATGGTTTTGGTAGTTGTTTTTGCTATTTTGAGTGGTTTTAACTTTGATCAGTATTTGTTTTTAATTGCTTATTTACCTTTAGTAAAACATTTAATAACTGTTTATAATAATCAAAATAACAAGTTATTAGATCCTGAATTAAAAAAAGTAGCATTGAGCACATTTGCACTTTCGGTATTGTTAGCGTTGTGTATGATTTTTTTCTTTTCAGATGTAATTGTAAACAATTCGTAACACAATATCAATATCAATCACAATTTTCAAATCAACTAGGAGTAAAATACAATACAGAGATTAATCAGCTATGTTAAAAATTATAAGTTCGCTCATTTTCTTTTTTGTAACAATTCCGGTGCTGTTTGCGCAGAAAGAAGGTTATTGGGACAAAGAACGTTCAACTACAAAAGAAGTAGTGGTTTCGGCTCGCGATCGTATATTAATTAAGATTGACGATTTGCCAACAGGAACTACTGAGGTAATATACCGTATTACGCTTTTGGACAAAAACCAACAAATGGCGAATAGTTTGGTTTCGGTATTGAAAGCGATTCCAGACCCGACAGGAATTAGTCAAGGTTCAGCTGGAGCTGTATTTTTGGTTTCGAAAATATCTGGAGACGACAAATGCAAATATGCTATTTTTTCTATGGCTGATGCGGCGAATAATTATGTGACTACTGGAAATACAGAAGAAGCTTGTTTTATTCAAGATGAACCTGTCAGTAAAGATGCAAAACGCTTGTCTATGGATAAATCTACTTGTTTAAAATCAAATAATCTATTGTGGTTTGGTTTCGAAAGTAAAAACTGGATCATGAATCAAAAGATTGTTCTTGAAGTAGTGCCTTGGGTCAATTATAAATTAAGCCGTGGTTGGACCAAAGAAAATCGCAAAGCGATTATTGATCAATGTAAAACCTCTAATTTGGCTCAAAAAATGACTAATTCAGGTAATTTTTGCGTTTGCGTTTCAGATAAAATCCAATCAAAATACACGTTCAAAGAGTTTCAAAAATTATTAATTGAAGAACGTAATAAAGCTTTTAAAGATTTTGGTACAATTTGTTTTAACGAAACGGGGGCTTCTGATGCATTCAATTCGGATTTACGAACACAAGGAGCTGTTTTAGCTAAAAAAGGCAATTACGGCGGTGCAATTGCTAAAATGAACACCATAATCAACAACGGTAAGGCTAAAGTAACCGACTACAATACACTTGGGTATTACTATTTGATTACAAAGCAATACAGTAAAGCGCTTAAAGTGCTGCAAGAAGGAGAAAAATTAGACGCTACAGAGCTGTTGATTCAGTTGAATTTAGCACATGCTTATTTACTGAACGGGAATTATAAATCAGCTAAAACTATTCATAAAACGTATTTCAATCAAAATGTAACGGATAGTTTGAGTTGGACGCAAAAAACAAAATTGGATTTTGATGCTTTTCAAAAAGTAGGAATTCAAAATGAAGACTTCGATGCTGTTTTAAAAATTTTAGAATAAAATCCTTTGAAAGCAACCTATCACAAGTATTTGCTACATTTTAAACGTCCTTCAGGAACTTCTAGAGGCGTAATGACAGATAAAGAAACCTGGTTTATCGTTTTAGAACAAGACGGCAAAAAGGGAATAGGCGAGTGTGGAATACTTCGAGGGCTTAGTTGTGATGATCGTCCAGATTACGAAGAAAAATTGGCCTGGACTTGCGCTAACATTTATTTAGGTAAAGACTTTTTATGGGAAGCCTTGATGGAATTTCCTTCGATTCAATTTGGAGTAGAGATGGCATTTCAATCTTTGGAGAGCGAAACGCCTTTTTTACTCTTCCCTTCTGACTTTACTGAAGGTCAAAAATCGATTCCAATTAACGGGCTGATTTGGATGGGAGAAGAAGTGTTTATGAAGGAACAAATTGAAGAAAAATTAGCGGCTGGATTTCGATGTGTGAAATTGAAAATTGGTGCTATTGATTTTGAAAAAGAATTGCAATTATTGCGGTTTATTCGAACTAATTTTACTTCTGAAGAAGTCGAAATACGAGTAGATGCTAATGGTGCTTTTGATAAAAATGAAGCTTTAAATAAGTTAAATCAATTATCTGAATTTGAGTTACATAGTATTGAGCAACCAATTGCAAAAAACAATACTGACAGTATGTCAGAACTATGTAAAGTCACTCCATTTCCTATTGCTTTAGACGAAGAGTTAATAGGTATATTTGGCTTGGCTGAAAAAGAGGCTTTATTGCGAAAAATCAACCCCCAATATATCATTTTGAAGCCTAGTTTCGTAGGTGGATTTAGAGGTACGCAAGAATGGATTTCGTTAGCTGAAAAGTACCAAATAGGTTGGTGGATTACTTCGGCCTTGGAAAGTAATATTGGGTTAAACGCCATTGCGCAATGGACTTTTTTGCAATACAATCAAATGCCTCAAGGTTTAGGTACGGGAGCCTTATATACGAATAATTTCGATTGTCCTTTAACAATCGACCAAGGGCAATTATGGTACAAACCTAAATTACCATGGGTTGAAATTAATTTTGTATAGTTTTAATACTGCTATATTTGATGATATTTTTATTTTATTAGGGTTTTAATGTTTATTTAATAATTTTAAGGCATTAAAAATGTTTTAATTTTGTAAATTCGTAATATAATTTATCAGATAAATGGAACCACAAATACCTTATATTTCTGTTAATAAAGTAAGAATTGTAACCGCGGCGTCTCTTTTTGACGGACACGATGCAGCCATTAACATCATGCGTAGAATCATCCAAGCAACAGGTGTTGAGGTAATTCATCTTGGACATGACAGAAGTGTTGAAGAAGTTGTAAATACTGCCATTCAAGAAGATGCGAATGCGATTGCCATGACATCTTATCAAGGAGGTCACAACGAGTATTTCAAATACATGTACGATTTACTTAAGGAAAAAGGAGCTGGTCATATCAAAATATTTGGCGGAGGCGGAGGAGTAATCCTACCTTCAGAAATTTCAGAATTACACGAGTACGGTATCGAAAGAATTTATTCTCCAGATGATGGTCGTGCTATGGGATTACAAGGTATGATTAACGATTTGGTCAAACGTTCTGATTATCCAATTGGAGATAAATTAACGGGTGAATTATCGCACATAGAAGAAAAAAATCCAACAGCTATTGCAAGATTAATTTCTGCCGCTGAGAATTTTCCAGAAATTGCTAAATCGGTTTTTGACCAAATTCACCAAAAGAATGAAACGTCTAAAATTCCTGTTTTAGGAATTACCGGAACAGGTGGCGCTGGTAAATCATCTTTAGTAGATGAATTGGTTCGTCGTTTTTTAATCGATTTCCCAGAAAAAACTATTGGATTAATTTCGGTTGACCCATCAAAACGTAAAACAGGTGGCGCTTTATTGGGCGATAGAATACGTATGAATGCAATTAACAATTCAAGAGTTTATATGCGTTCTTTGGCTACTCGTCAATCTAATTTGGCCTTATCAAAATATGTTGCTGAAGCTATTGAAGTATTGAAAGCTGCTAAATACGATATCATAATTTTAGAAACGTCTGGAATTGGACAATCGGATACGGAAATTATGGACCATTCCGATGTTTCGTTATATGTAATGACACCTGAATTTGGAGCAGCAACGCAGTTAGAAAAAATTGATATGCTTGATTTTGCGGATTTAGTAGCTTTGAATAAATTCGACAAACGCGGTGCTTTAGATGCGATTCGTGATGTAAAAAAACAATACCAACGCAATCATAATTTATGGGATGTAGATACCAATACTATGCCTATTTTCGGAACAATTGCATCGCAATTCAACGATCCAGGAATGAATACGCTGTACAAATCCATAATGGATAAGATTGTAGAAAAAACAGGAGCCAAATTACAATCGACTTTTGAAATTACTCGTGAAATGAGCGAGAAGATTTTCGTAATTCCACCTCATAGAACCCGTTATTTATCTGAAATTGCAGAAAACAATAGAAAATACGATGAAACGGCACTTTCTCAAGTTGAAGTGGCGCAAAAATTATACGGAATTTTCAAAACTGTGGAATCGGTTTCGGGAACCAAACCAATGTTAACCAAAGCTGGAATTGACCATAATTTTGTCATTCCGAAGGAATCTCAAGTTTTTATGAATTTACTTTTAGATCAATTTGATAAAGTAAAAATGAACTTAGATCCATATAATTGGGAAATTATTTTGACTTGGGACGAAAAAGTAAACAAATACAAAAATCCCGTTTACAGTTTTAAAGTTCGAGATAAAGAAATTAAAATTGCAACACATACCGAATCGCTTTCGCATTCGCAAATTCCAAAAGTAGCCTTACCAAAATACCAAGCTTGGGGCGATATTTTAAAATGGAATTTACAAGAAAATGTTCCTGGAGAATTCCCTTTTGCGTCTGGTTTGTATCCATTTAAAAGAGAAGGCGAAGACCCAAGTAGAATGTTTGCTGGCGAAGGTGGTCCAGAACGAACTAACAAGCGTTTTCACTATGTTTCTGCAGGATTGCCAGCAAAACGATTATCAACGGCTTTTGATTCGGTGACTTTATACGGAAATGATCCACACATTCGTCCTGATATTTATGGAAAAATCGGTAATGCCGGAGTTTCGATTTGTTGTTTAGACGATGCGAAGAAATTGTATTCAGGATTTGATTTGAGTCATCCAATGACTTCTGTATCTATGACTATTAATGGACCAGCACCAATGTTGTTAGGATTCTTTATGAATGCGGCTATCGATCAAAACTGTGAAAAATACATTATTGAAAATGGTTTACAAGCTGAAGTTGAGGCCAAAATTAATGAAATTTATAAGCAAAAAGGGGTAACGCGTCCTTCGTATCAAGGCGATTTACCAGAAGGAAATAATGGTTTAGGGTTGATGCTTTTAGGCGTAACGGGCGATCAAGTTCTACCTATGGATGTTTATAATGATATCAAAGTTAAAACCTTAGCACAAGTCCGTGGAACGGTGCAAGCGGATATTTTAAAAGAAGATCAAGCGCAAAATACCTGTATCTTCTCTACAGAATTCGCTTTACGTTTAATGGGTGATGTGCAAGACTATTTCATTAAAGAAAACGTTCGTAATTTTTATTCAGTTTCTATTTCAGGATATCATATTGCTGAAGCAGGAGCGAACCCAATTACCCAATTGGCATTCACTTTAGCCAACGGTTTCACTTACGTGGAATACTATTTGAGTCGCGGAATGAATATCAACGATTTTGGTCCGAATTTATCTTTCTTTTTCTCTAACGGAGTGGATCCAGAATACGCGGTTATTGGTCGTGTAGCTCGTAAAATTTGGGCGAAAGCTTTGAAAAACAAATATGGAGCGAATGAAAGAGCGCAAATGTTGAAATACCACATTCAAACTTCTGGACGTTCGTTACATGCGCAAGAAATTGATTTTAATGATATCCGTACGACGCTACAAGCTTTGTATGCGATTTACGACAACTGTAATTCCTTACATACGAATGCGTATGACGAAGCGATTACGACACCAACAGAAGAATCTGTGCGAAGAGCTATGGCAATTCAGTTGATTATTAATAAAGAATTAGGTTTGGCGAAAAACGAAAATCCAATTCAAGGTTCGTTCATTATCGAAGAATTAACCGATTTAGTGGAAGATGCCGTCTTGCAAGAATTTGACCGAATTACAGAACGTGGCGGTGTATTGGGTGCGATGGAAACTATGTATCAACGTTCTAAAATTCAGGAAGAGAGTCTGTATTATGAAACCTTGAAACATACAGGCGAATTTCCAATTATCGGGGTTAATACCTTCTTGAGTTCAAAAGGATCTCCAACGGTTATACCTGCAGAGGTTATTCGTGCAACGGAAGAGGAGAAGCAATATCAAATTGATATGTTGCATAATCTACATCAATCGGGTGCCGAAAAAGTAACCGAACAATTGAACAGTATTCAAGACGCAGCCATTAATAATCAAAATATTTTTGAAAAGTTAATGGAGGCTACCAAAGTGTGTTCATTAGGGCAAATTACCACTGCCTTGTTTGAAGTGGGTGGACAATACAGAAGAAATATGTAAAGTACATACTGAAAATGTATAGATATAAAAAAACCCTATAATCAATTGATTAAAGGGTTTTTTTGTGGGGAGAGCAGGATTCGAACCTGCGAAGTTTTCACAGCAGATTTACAGTCTGCCCTCGTTGGCCGCTTGAGTATCTCCCCATTTCCTAGACTAGACCGTTTTGTTTGTCTAAGCGGTTGCAAATATATAAACTGTTTTGATGTTTGCAAATTAAAATAGTACTTAATTTCGCTATTATTTTTAACCTGTTGGTATTGAATAAAATAAAAAAATCTCCCATTGGGAGATTTTTTTATGATATAGATTGCGAAGCAATTATTTTGATAAAAGTTCAGCGATTTTATCATGTAACTCAGCACCTCTTAAATCCTTTGCAATTACTTTTCCAGAGGCATCTAAGATGAATGTTGCAGGAATAGACTCAACATTGTATTGTCTTGCAATTGGTTCGTCCCAATGTTTAAGATTTGAGACATGAGTCCAATTCAATTGGTCTTTTGCAATGGCTTCTTTCCAAGATTTCGCTTCTTTGTCTAGAGAAACTCCAACTATATTTAAACCTTTAGCATGAAACTCTTTATACAAAGCTACCATGTTAGGGTTTTCTTTTCGACAAGGACCACACCAAGAGGCCCAGAAATCGACAATAGTTATTTTACCTAAACTTTCTTTTAATGAAATAACTTTCCCCGCAGGATTAGGTGCAGAAAAATCTGATCTTCATTTAGCGCCACCCATAGAAGGTGCTGCAGGAACTGATTTCATTTTTGCTAAAGCTTCTTTTACTGCTTTACCTGGTTTAGTGTTTTGAATTTTTTCTTCTAATTCATTAAACATTGCTTCCGCTTTTTTCACATCAGTACTTGGATCATTTAGCATTCCTTGTAAAATTAAAACAGAAAT
>JAGNSF010000188.1 GCA_017988155.1 Flavobacterium sp.
GGGTGCCAGATGAAATTTTCTAATTACTTTTCTTTATCTCAGTATGTTAACTTATAAGCCATTAGGCCTGAGGCAATAGCCAAAAGTGTAATGGTACCCAAGCAAGAAGCTAACAGCCTTATGGCTAGTGGCTATTGCCTTAAAAATCTTAAGGTGGTTATTGCGGCGGGGCTCACCTCTTCCCATCCCGAACAGAGTAGTTAAGCCCGCCTGCGCAGATGGTACTGCAGTTATGTGGGAGAGTATGTCGTCGCCTTTCTTTTAAAAACCCTGTTTCTAACGAAACGGGGTTTTTTGTTTTAAAGCAATTCTGTTTTTGTAGTAGTTATTGGTTCAGTAACTCTTGAATCTGTTTAAATGTTTTTCCATTTTCATTTACCCATTCTGTAAACCCATTTGAATTTCTTCCTAAAACCATATTTGATGCTGAACTTGGACTATTAAAAATGGCGTCTTCAGCAAAGATATATTTATCGCCTACTTCTTCTAGAATTTTAGTTTCAATAAGTTTTCTCCGCAAATTTGTATATGTTTCCGTTGTAGAATCTGAAAGTGTTTTTTTAGCTTCGCTACCTTTTAATACAATATAACCTTTGTCTGACTCAAACATTGTAGCATTAAAAGTTTTTGTTTTAATATAATACAAAGTTTCATTTTTCGACGTTTCAATTATGTCTTGATGTTCTGATTGTTTAATTGTTGATGAAATTAAAAATCTGAAACCCATTACAGGTAGCATTAATTTCATCTGATCGAGAAAATATTCCATATCAGAAATATCTGCCTCGTGTAGGGTAGGCAAACTTGGAGAAGTACCATTGTCAATTTCAGCAGTTTTTGCTTCTATTGCTAATTGAATCAATCTCGATTCTAAATATTTAATTTGAGTCTTAGTTAACAGCTCATCTTTACTAATAAAAAATATTAATTCTTTAAAATCTTTATTGGAGTCAGTTAAATGTTGTTTTAATCTGTTTCTTATATTTTCTGCTTCACCAATATAAATTTTTTCTTGGAAAGCTTCATCTAAAGGGTCACCTTTCAAACAATAAATACCTGGATTATCAAATTCTGGTCTGTTAATGATTTTCTGAATTGAAGATCTGGGACAATATACTGCTTTACCGACCCAATTTCCAATTTCGCTAAATCTTGGACCGTATTCAGTACCATCAATCATATAAACCGTTAATTTTTTTCCCATCGATTTAATTTCTTTTATTTATCTTGTTTTAATAATTGTTAACGATATTCAGTTATACATATATAGGAATTTGTAACAGCTTATTTTCTGTTGATGATTAAATTTCTTGTAAAATGTATTTTTAAATTTAGAACAAAATTCGCAATTTTGCAAAACCGCTGTTGCCAGCAGTTATTCTTCTGTGAGCCAATAAGTTTTTAAGTTACTCGTATTAACCGATTCGCTTGATACGGCAGAAGTAACTTTATTTAATAAGTTTATCCATTCCTTTTCGCTGTTACTTCTTGCAAATGAACCAGATTGATAAGCTCTTTGAATTGATTCGCTGTATTTAGTAAAATATGTTTCATCATAATAAAAAGTAAATTCACCTTTCTTATCTCCATCATCAATTAAAAGTTCTCCTGACTTTGGTTTCGGAAACAAACCTTTCAAATATGACATTGAAATTAATCCCAATTCTTGACTATTATAAGTTTGCTTTTTCATAACACTTCAAATACTATTGATGATCCGCCAGCAATTCCACCAATTGAACTAATGACAAACTCATTTTGTCTATCTGCATTTTTAAACTTATAAAGAATGAAATATCCGCCAGTAGGATTTTGTCCTTCGTAAACATTAAATACTTTTAAATCAGTTTCTATAAATCTATTATACATTTTTGCAGCAAATAATTCTTCAGTTTTTGACGCAACAAATGAATCTCCATTTGTGTTAGTTAAAGTAAAATTTGTATCTGTTTCATAATAAGTTCCGTTATCTAATAATTTCCACGTATTCCATAATTCGTCTAATGCCATTCCTAAGCCTTGGCCTCGATTTTCGTCTTTCAGTTTGATTTTTTTCATGAGTTTGGTAATTAGTTAAATTAATTCTATTTATTGCGTTTTTTTATAATTGTTGCCAACGTTTTCGGGCTTTGCGTTTGGGCGGGTTTCGGAGCACAAAACTGTCAATCAGCACTGAACTTGATTAGAAGCACAAAGCTCTAAATTTGCACATCACACCGCCTGACGCAAAACCCGTGTTGTTTGCAGTTTATAGTTCTAATAGTAATTCTGGAATACTTGGAAGTCCAACCCAACCAGATACTTTGTTATATTTCTTCCCAAGACTTTGTAATTTTTCTTTCAATTCTTTGGACTTTTCAATAGCCATACTGAAATCAGATTCTTTGTCGTTTAATTGATCGAAAATTCTTTTGAGCCTATTAAAAGGTTTTTTTGTAGATACTTTTTCATCTACAATTTCTACTTCTAAAAGTTCATCATCGAGTTGCTGTAGTTCTTTAGAAATGGATGTAGGTAAAATAGAAACATAATTATTTTTAAGTTTTAAAACTTCATTTTGGAGTGCAGTTACTTCTTGGCTTAAGTTAAAGGTAACATTTGTTGAAATTTGGGAATCTATTTTGGAGTTAGAATTTGATATATTCTGAACTAAAACAGGAACTGGATTTGAACTTTTCAAAAGGAGTAAATTATGAAACTCGCCAACTTTTTGTTCCAAGAATTTCACTTGGAAATTTTTGAACTCTATTTGTTGTTTTAGATGATTTATTTGTTGCTTTAATTCTAAAACGAATAACTCTTTTTTCGTTTCAGGTAGTGAAACTTCAATATCAGGATTCAAATCGTCGATATTGCTTTTTACAAATCCTAAGTATTCATTGAAATATTCATTTACCTCTTGAATGTTGTCAGATTCGGAAGTTTGGATGTATAATCCGTCGTCACTTGTTGTCACTTCAAAAGTAATTTTCTTGCCTTTTGAGATCTCTACGTATTCTTGAAAATAAACTAGGTATTGCTTAACAGCAGTTCTCATTTCCTTTGGAATGTTGAAGAATAATCCTTTTGAGCCTTTTTCAGCGTTATTCACAATTAGAAAAATCATGATTCTCATTAGTCCTTGCTTAACAATGGATGGCTCAGGATAAATCATTTTTTCACTATCAATACTGAACGTTCTTAAATTTTCAAGTTTAGAAAACTCGAAAGGGATGGTTGTTACAAGATTCTTTTTCAAAGACAGCGTAGCCAACGTCTTGACTTTGCTAATCTCGGAAGGAATCTTTTTAATTTTATTTTCTGCTAGATTTAAGGTTCTTAAACTTGATGAAAGACCTACAGACTTTGGAATTTCTGTTAAATTGTTTTTACGCCCTAAGATTATTTGCAAATTTGGCAATCTAAGTAAAGCACTAGGGAGAGTCGCTATTTGATTGTCTATTATGTTGAGCTCTTTTAGATTTATTAGCCGTTCAATCTCATTTGGAATTGTTTTTATTCTATTTCCTCTCAATCGTAAAGTAACGAGACTTTCAATTTCAAAAATTTCTGGCGGAATACTTTCCAATCCAACGCCGATTAAGTCTAGAGTTTTCTTATTTTCCTTTTTTGCAATCGCAATTAGTTCTTGAATATTTTCCATAGGGTTGATTTTTAATTGCACACAACTTGTTTATATACGCATGATACCAATACAAATGCTTACAAACGCTTGTACTAGTTTAATTAATTAAAAACTGTAAAGGGAAAACGATTTGGGGTCGAGTGCAGTTACAGGGTTTTCAAATGTAGGAAAATTTTATAATGTAACAAATACACAATTTGAAAATTGTTCAATTTGAAAATTTGAAAAGGAAT
>JAGNSF010000189.1 GCA_017988155.1 Flavobacterium sp.
GAAGCTATTGTTGAAGACTTAACTAAACAAGCTAAAGTAGTAGGAAGTGATTCTGAAAAAATCAAACAAATTGCTTCTATTTCTGCTAACAATGACGAAGTTATTGGCGAATTAATTGCTAATGCTTTCGCAAAAGTGGGAAAAGAAGGTGTGATCACTGTTGAAGAAGCTAAAGGTACAGATACATTTGTTGACGTTGTAGAAGGAATGCAATTTGACAGAGGATATCTTTCTCCATACTTTGTAACTAATCCTGAAAAAATGGAAGCGGAATTAGAAAGTCCGTACATTTTATTATACGATAAAAAAGTTTCTTCATTAAAAGAGTTATTGCCAGTATTAGAGCCAGTAGCACAATCAGGAAAACCATTATTGATTATTGCTGAAGATGTTGACGGTGAAGCGTTGTCTACTTTAGTAGTAAACAAATTACGTGGTGCCTTGAAAATTGCTGCTGTAAAAGCACCTGGTTTTGGAGACAGAAGAAAAGCGATGTTAGAAGATATTGCAATCCTAACTGGTGGAACAGTAATCTCTGAAGAAAGAGGATATACTTTGGAGAACACAACTATCGAAATGTTAGGTACAGCAAAAAGAGTAACCATTGATAAAGACAATACTACTATTGTAAGTGGCGCAGGTGACGCGGATACCATCAAAAACCGTGTGAACCAAATCAAAGGTCAAATGGAAACTACTACTTCTGACTATGACAAAGAAAAATTGCAAGAGCGTTTGGCTAAATTAGCTGGAGGTGTGGCAGTATTATATGTTGGAGCTGCTTCTGAAGTAGAAATGAAAGAGAAAAAAGACCGTGTAGATGATGCACTTCACGCTACTCGTGCAGCAGTTGAAGAAGGTATCGTTGCAGGTGGAGGTGTTGCTTTATTAAGAGCAAAAGCTGTATTAAGTAAAATTAAATCAGATAATGCTGACGAAGCAACTGGAATCCAAATCGTTTCTCGTGCTGTAGAAGCGCCATTAAGAACTATCGTTGAAAATGCTGGTTTAGAAGGTTCTGTGGTAGTTGCAAAAGTTGCTGAAGGAAAAGGTGATTTTGGTTACAATGCTAAAACTGACGAATACGTAGACATGTTAAAAGCAGGTATTATTGATCCTAAGAAAGTAACTCGTGTAGCATTAGAAAATGCTGCTTCGGTTGCTGGAATGATCTTGACTACTGAATGTGCTTTGATCGACATCAAAGAAGAATCGGCACCAAGTCCAATGGGCGGAGGTATGCCAGGAATGATGTAATTCTATTTACGAAGTAAATATTAAACAAAAAAAATCCGAAGTTTTCACTTCGGATTTTTTTTGTTTCAATACTATTCAACTTTTATTGAACTCTTTTTTTTGCTAATTTCATAATGACTGGAAAAGTAGAAATTAAAACAATTGCAATAACAATCATCTCAATGTGCTCCTTTAAATCAATTCCAAATTTTAAAAAAACACCATATAAATAATGTCCCGAAAAAACTAGAGTAAATGACCATACAAAAGAACTCAAAGTGTTATAAAACATAAACTTCTTTTTATCCATAGATACTATCCCTGCTACAATGGGTGCAAAAGTTCTAAAAATTGGCAAGAAACGAGCATAAATTATTGCCTTACCGCCATATTTCTCAAAAAAATCTTTGGATTGTAATAAGTACTTTTTCTTAAACCAAAAACTATCTTCTTTTTTAAATAAATAGTAGCCACTTTTTGATCCAAACCAATACCCAACCGTATTCCCTACAATACCCGCTAAAGCAATTAATAAGGCCAATAAAGTAACATTGATAAAATCATTTTCAATTACCATTACATTAGCAATTAAATCACCGCTGTAAATACCAGAAAGGAAAAGCAAACTATCGCCTGGTAGAAAAAATCCAGCAAAAAGTCCTGTTTCAGCAAAAATGATAAATAGCACTATATACAGCCCTATTTGAACTCCTCCTATCGAAAATGTAATATAAAACTCAGGATTCAGTAATTGTGTCCAATCAAAATTATTCATAAAAAATTTAATTATAATACGGCGTGAAAATAGGCATATTTTAGGTCAACTACAATTTAAACTCCGGTTTTAAACTTTAATTAACTAATTGCTTTTTTTAATATCATCTCTATCGTAAAGACAACAATGATGTAAGTTATTGTAAACCTCATCGTTAGCTCTAAGTTCAACGGTATCATGACCTACTTTAGCAATCGCTTTTTTAACATCCAAAAGACTGCATTTTTCTTCGTTTAAAATGACTGTTAACTGATGTGACTCAATGTTCCAAATCGCTGATTTTACCCCTTCCACTCCGAAAGCTGCTTTCTGTATTCTTTTCTGACATTGTTCGCAATTTCCATTTACTTCGGTAACATATTTTGCATTTTTATTTTTCTTCACTTGTGCTTGGGTCGAAAATCCAACGAACACTAAAAGCACTATTGTAATTATTTTTTTCATGATTTAATTTTTTTTGTTATAAATATTGATGTTGATATTGTATTTTATTTAATTGTAAATCGTAACCCAGCATAATACATCTGTCCAAATATGGGTGCATACACGATCGAGGAATCAAAACTAGTTCCAAAAGGATTTTCATTTCCAATAATCGCTCTAGATTGTGTATAATTTCCAATATTTTCTCCACCAATGTACACTTCAAATACAGATGAAAATACTCTTGTTATTTGAGTGTTCATTAATGAATATGCAGGTGAAAACTCAGGAAATTGATCATTACTTGGATTGGTTTTAGTAGTAGGTAATTGTTGCTTTCCAATCCAGTTATAAGTAAAGTCAAACCGCCATTGTTTAGAATTTAAAAACGGAAGCGTTTCATATTCCAGGTTAGCAAAAAATCGGTTTTGTGCTTGTAATGGTCTTTGGAAAGTCCCTGAAAGATAATCTGTCTGAACATCATACATTTTATATGCCGATCGCATTTTAAAACGAGTTGTGAAATCATAATTAAATTCCAGTTGTACACTATTTGCAAATGATCTACCTGTCAAATTATAAAACAATACTTGTTGTGGACTTTGCATGACATCTACTACCACCTGGTTTTGAAAATCAGTGCGATATACATCCAGCGTTACATAGGCATTTTTACCAAAAAGAAGAAAAGACTGCGTAAAACTAGCTCCATAATTCCAAGCAATTTCAGGATTTAATCCATATATTTTGCCATTGGTATCCAAAATAGAAAAAGCTCTAGAACTGGCAAAAAGCGATTGACTTTCGGCGAAAATATTGGCGCTACGTTTTCCTCTTCCTGCTGAAAATCGGATAACAGCTTTTTCCCAAGGATTGTATCTCAGGTGCAAACGAGGAGTTACAAAAGTCCCTAATCGATTATGATTGTCAATTCTTCCACCCAAAATCAAACTGAAATTTTCATCATTATCATAGGTGTATTCAAAAAAAGCACCAATAGAATTATCCGTTCTACTCCAATCCTTTCGACTAACAAACTCTTGATAATTATCCAAACTAAAGTTCAATCCTGTTGCAAACTTGTGCATCGTATTATTGATAATCGAATTGAAAATCAAATTGGAATAATAGCTATTTTGCTTGATTTTGTATTGGCTTAACCCAAAATACGACTGTTGATTATGGCTAGTAAATGCGTTTTGAAAACCAATACTTTGATACGGCATGTCTTTAAAAACATAACCCAGTTTGGTTGATACATCCAAACGTTCCGTATTGATTTCTGAACCCCAAAAACGAGTTGTCCCTTTATCTGTTCTTGGATTAAAATGCAACTGGCCGGTTTGTTTTTTATCATTCATATATTTGAAATTGATAAAACTTACCCAGCCT
>JAGNSF010000028.1 GCA_017988155.1 Flavobacterium sp.
AAAAAGTACTTGCATCGGGAGTTTTGATTGGTTTTCCTTCAAAAATAATAGTTGTATTTCTATTGATTAGTGGACCATATACAATATAGCTATGTCCTACAACCCAACCCACATCTGAGGCAGCCCAAAAAACTTCGCCTTCTTTGGCATTGTACACATTTTGCATTGAATATTTTAGGGCTGTTGCATAACCACCTGAATCACGAACGATTCCTTTTGGTTTCCCAGTAGTCCCTGATGTGTATAAAACATACAAAGGATGTGTAGCGTTCAAAGGAACACATTCTGCTTCTTCCGAACCATATACCAAGGCGTCGTAATCTACGTCGTATTTTTTAAATGGAACTTTAGCTCCTAATTTTCGGTTCAGAATAATTACTTTTTTAGGTTTGTGTTCGGCCAATTGAATAGCTTCATCAACTAACGGTTTGTAAGCAATCAATCGGTCAATTTCAATTCCTGATGAAGCAGTGATTATTGCTCTTGGTTTGCAATCGTCAATTCGAATAGCCAATTCGTGAGGAGCAAATCCTCCAAAAACTACTGAATGGGTAACTCCAATTCTGGCACAAGCCAACATGGCAAAAGCCGCTTGGGGAATCATGGGCATATAAATTACGGCTGTATCTCCTTTTTTCAATCCCAAAGATTGCATTCCTCCAGCAAGTTTAGCTACTTCGGTTTTTACTTCTAAAAAAGTATATTTTTTTATGGTTTGGGTTACTGGAGAGTCATAAATTACGGCGACTTGGTCACCAAAACCATCTTCAATGTGTTTGTCTAATGCTAAATAACATACGTTTAATTCTCCATCTTTGTACCAAAGCGGATAACCATTCTCATCAGAAGATAAAATGCTTTCAGGTTGTATAAACCAATCAATACTTCCGGCTTGTTTTTTCCAAAATGCTTCCGGATTCTCGGTGCTTGCTGCGTAGGTATCTTTATAATTCATCGTAATTTATTTTATATAAATTGGGGCTAGTTTTCTAATAATTCGTGTACTTGTTCAACTAATTTTTTTGCAGAGAATGGCTTGACGACATACAAATTAGCACCTAACATCATCCCTTTTTCAATATCACTTTCTTTGTTTTTTGCTGAAAGGAAAATGACTTTACAATGGGCTAATCGATCGTCTTTTTTGATTTCTTCTATGGTAGCATATCCGTCAACCATTGGCATCATTACGTCCAAAATGATTACATCTGGAAGTTGTTTTTCTAAAATTTCCAGTGCCTCTTTTCCATCGCGTGCAATAAATACTTCAAAATTGTTCTTTTTGAAGGTGTATTCTAAAGCCATTACGATATTCGGTTCGTCGTCAACAATTAGTATCTTTTTCATCCTCTTTAGTTGTTATCTGTTGTGTTGTAGTTGGGTAATGTGAAGACAAAAGTGGCTCCTTCTTTTACGTTATTTTCGGCCCAGATGGCACCTTTATGGTGTTCGATTATTTGTTTGCAAATAGCCAATCCTAATCCGCTACCGATTGGTTTTTTGACATTTTGGTTTCTAGACTGATAAAATTTGTCAAATATGGCTTCAAAATCTTCGTTTTTGATTCCTTTGCCGTTGTTGTGAATTGTTACAGCAACATTGGATTCGCTTTCAATAATTTGAATGCTAATTAATCCGTCTTCTTCAGCTGAAAATTTAATGGCATTCGACAATAAATTATGAATCACTTGAATGATGCGTTCTTCGTCATAAAAAGCTCGAATTTCTTTACCAGCATCTTCAAATACAACCTGTATTTTTTTATTTGCGATAAGTTGTTTTACGGATTCTAAGGTTTTCTCCACCGTTGATGCAATGTTGTTTCTAGAAAGATAGATTTTTTGTTTTCCCGTTTCAAATTTTTCTAAATCCAAAATTTTATCAATTAAACGATTCAAACGATCGGATTCTGAAATGATATTTTGCAAAAATTGTTTGCGCACTTCAAAGGGTACATCTTCATCATCATGTAGAATTTCACTAGCGGCTCTAATTGCAGTTATTGGTGTGCGTAATTCATGAGTAACGGTATCTAAAAATTCATCTTTTTGAATGTCTTTCTTAACAAGTTCTTCATTTGCCACTTTTAATTGCTCTGATATTTTTTGCAATTCATTGGAAGTATCGGTCAATTTTTTATTGATGATGATGTTTTCTTTGGACTCTTCTAAAATTCGTAATACTTCTGGCAAACTAATTTCGTCTTCTTTCACCACACTGGCTATTAATATTTTCGCGGAAGCCGTACCGATATGCCCTGTCAATAAATTTTCAGCGAACTTTATAAAACGAGCATCAGCAGTTGCAATATTTTTGTCAATATTGTATTTTAAGTTGAAAATGGATAGTGCACGTTTGGTTCTCTCTTCACCTAGAAAACGTTGTAAAACTTTTTCAATATCAGAAACGTATGCAGTTCCTTTCCATACAAATGCATCCTCGTGATTGGTAATGTATTTGTCAATATCAACAAACATTTCGGCATAATTTCGCTCTCTGTAATTTCCTCTAAAACTAACAGAAACAGCCGCAAAACTTATTGTATTAAAAAACAAACTCCAAAATAAAGCATGTGGAATAGGATCTAAATAATCCAATCCAAAAAGTTGAAATGGTTTTAATAATTCAATTCCCCATGGACCTTCTTTAAAGAACAAACTAGTTGAATTAGTAATACCTAATGCATAAGGAGCCAATAGCGTATAACAACAAATTGAAAAACCAATAATAATACCCGTAATTGCACCTTTGTTAGAACCTCTTCTCCAAAAAAGAGCTCCGAAAAAAGCAGGGGCTAGTTGCGCTATAATTACAAAAGAAACAAGTCCAATGGAAACAAGGGAGTAATCTAAAATGAAAATTTTGTAAATCGCATAAGATAAAATAATCAATAAAAAGATTCCAATTTTCCTGCTTCGTAAAATTCTTGTATTATTTTTATCTTGTGACTTGTTTCTCAGCCTGCCAACAAAACCATACGGAATTAATAAGTTATTACTTAACATGGTTGCCAATGCAATAGATGAAACTATAATCATTGAAATTGCCGCTGAAAACCCTCCTAAAAATACGAGAACGGTTAGTGTGTTATTATTAAAAAATTGTGGAATCAATAAGGAATAAGTATCTGAATTGAATCCTTTTCCTTCAAATAAAATATTTCCTCCCCAAGCAATTGGAAACACAAAAATATTAAATAGTAATAAGTACAATGGGAATAACCACATTGCAGTTCTAAGGTGTGTTTCTTTGTTATTTTCTACAATAGCCGTGTGAAATTGTCTTGGTAATAGAAAAATAGCAAACATGGATAATATACACAGGAAAAACCAGTTGATTGCACCGGTTAAACCTCCAATAGAATTTTTTTCAGTAAATTTTTCTAAACGGGAAGCTTTTGAATAAATGTCGTCAAATCCATCAAAAACAAAGTAGGTTACGTATATTCCTATAATTAAAAAGAAAACCAATTTTAGTACGGATTCTAGAGCAACAGCAGTTACAATACCGCGTCGTTTTTCAGATGCATCCACGTAGCGCGTTCCGTAGTACGAAGCAAATAAAGCAAGAGCAAGACAGGCATAAGTAGTCGTGTCGTAAAAAATATTGGGGCTAGATTCGGTTTTGGTAACAATATGAAAAGTGTCCGAGATGGACTTCAGTTGCAAAGCAATATAAGGCACAATTCCAAAGATACAAACAATGGTAACTAGGGCGCCTAAGAATCTATCATTGCCGTATCTCAATGAAATGAAATCAGCAATACTAGAAATTTTATTCACTCTTGAAATGCGAATTATTTTTTTTAAAATAATCATCCAAGTAGGAATAATAATTATGGGTCCTAAATAAATAGGTAAATAACCTAGTCCGGAGTTGGCAGCAACACCAATACTTCCGTAATAAGTCCAAGCGGTGCAATACACAGCTAAAGAAAGAGAATAAATGTAAGGATTGTTAGTCCATCTAGAATGACCTCTTTTTTCTGCCCAATAGGCAATATAAAAAAGGATCAGCATATACAATGCTAAAATAAATAATAGGCCTACACTACTCATAATATCTCTTGATGATTAAGTAGGTGGTGCCAATAGAAAACAACCAAGCCGAAAAAATATAGATATATACAATTGGAAAACCCAAGAAGGGTTCTGAACTATTAAACAATAACAATAGCGGCATATTCAAGGCTAATACCATTAGCATTGAAAGAATAACTAGCTTTTGTTCATGTCTTTTTTTCATAAATTGTCTTACTATTTGTAATTGAAAAAGTGTATTCTTCTATTCGTTGGATTGTTCCTGTCTGGGGTTTTTAAAAATATACAAACGCTGCCAAAAATTGACAGCGATTGCATAATTTTAATAAAATAAAAAGGATTATTTATCGCTATATTCTCCTGTAAGAGAATAGTATCCAAATATTCCTAATCCACCAACAATAATTGGTGCAAGTACAAAAGTGTAAATGATAGCAGGAATTAAGTCTTCTTGTTTTCCTGTCTCAAATTTTGGAATAGCTTGGTTAATCAAAAGATAATATCCAGCCGCAAGGCCTAAAGCTAACCACACAATCCCTAGTATTTTTTTTATTGCGTTCATAATGATGTTTTTAAAGTTATAAATTACTTATTCTTTGTGAGAAGTACTTTTCCCATCTACATAAATAGCTCCGATAACGAAACAGATAGCTCCAATAATAATTGGATACCAAAGACCTTCTAAATAAGGCTCTGCAACTGCAACTGCTTGACCAGCCTCTGCTGCTGCATCGTTTGCTTTTGTTGCTGCTGCCACTAACGAAGTAGCTACCGCAGGAAGCAATCCTCCAAAGATTCCGTTACCAATATGGTATGGTAATGACATCGAAGTATAGCGAATTTTTGCAGGGAACAACTCAACTAAGAAAGCAGCTGTTGGTCCGTATACTACAGTTACTAAGAAGATTTGGATAAACACTAACCAAACTAAAGTCCATTTGTCTGATTCATTAACGACCATTGTTTTCTTAACTTCTACTTTTGGTTTTCCATCATCACCAATTTTAGCCACTCCATTTTCTAAAGTTACGGTTTTAACTTCTTTCCAAGTTGCACCATCTGTAAATTCTTTTGTAGTGGTATATACAGAGTCTAAAGCTTTTGCTTTGTTTTCTTTTGTTTCAGCTAAAACAATTGTTTTTTCTGTAATTTCAGTTTTATTTTTGATACTAGCTGTATCATACATCATTCTGTAGATTGGTCTGTAAGCTACAACGGCAATTAATATACCAGCTAACATTAACCATTTTCTACCAATTTTATCAGAAATCCATCCGAAGAACACAAAGAAAGGAGTAGCCATTAAAATTGCATACATCATAATGTCACCTACTTGATCAGAAAGTCCCATTACTTTTTCAATAAAACTCATGGCATAAAATTGTCCAGTGTACCAAACAACTCCTTGACCCATAACTAATCCAAACAAAGCAAGCAATACAAATTTGAAGTTCAATTTGTTACCAAAACTTTCTTTTAATGGGTTTTTAGATGTTTTTCCTTCTGCTTTTACTTTTGCAAACTCAGGAGACTCGCTCATGTTTTTACGAATCATGTAAGAAACCAAGATCATTAAGATAGAAACCCAGAACGGCACTCTCCATCCCCAGTCTTCAAAAGCTTCTTTAGACATAGAACTCTTTGTAGTCATGATAACAATAAGAGAAACAAACAATCCAATTGTAGCTGTAGTTTGAATCCAAGACGTCCAATATCCTCTTTGACCAGGACCAGCGTGTTCTGCTACATAAGTTGCAGCACCACCATATTCCCCACCAAGAGCAAGACCTTGAAGTAAACGTAAAATTAATACTAATGTTGGTGCCAAGAAACCAATAGTTTCATAACTTGGAATACATCCTATTAAGAAAGTAGCTCCACCCATCAATACTAAAGTAACCATGAACGTGTATTTACGTCCAATTAAATCGCCTAAACGACCAAAAAATAATGCTCCAAAAGGACGCACAACAAAACCTGCAGCAAATGTTGCCAAAGTAGATAAGAAGGCAGCAGTTGGGTTGTCTGAAGGGAAAAATTTAGTTGAAATAATAGTAGCTAAACTACCAAAGATGTAAAAATCATACCATTCGATCATGGTACCTACTGAAGACGCTCCAATAACTGTCCATAAGGAGCTTTTTTTGTTTTCATTCATAATGTAATTGTTTTTGGTTTGGTTAATTAATTTTTATTAAAATGTGTATACACAAGATACCATAGTTCTAAAGTTGCTTACATTAGTTAAAGCACCCGTTGCTTTACCATATGCATCTGACGCACCCCAATCTGCTGAGGTTAATTCTAACTCTGGAGAAATTCTAAATTTGTTTTTCTTGAAGTCAATACGTCCAGATAATCTCCAAACATTATCCACCATTCTAGCGCCACCAACTCCGATGCCTCTTCCATAAGCAACAGTGCCAGCTTTGTCAGCTCCATTGTTTTGAGATCTTCCGAAGAAAATACCTGGGGCTACTGATTTTCCATTACTAGCAATGTCTATCCAAAACGCGGATGTTTTAGTAGCTTCATACGATTCGATTCCATTTGCAGTAGATCCAACGTATCCTCCTAGCATTACCATATTGAATAAGTTGCCTCCTGAAATACCATATGCTTTAATTGTGATATTATCATTAGCATATTTTCCGTATCCAAAAACAGAAGTGCTGTTTGCTTTTTCGGTAGTGTTTTTCTTAGCTGTACCAGTTAATCCGTTATCAGTTCTTGGTTGTAACGATTTAAATTCTACACCAGCTCCCATAAATACATTTTTACCTTTATATTGTAATTGTGTATTGATTGAAGGAATAGCGGAGTTTATAGAAGCCGAGTTTTGTGTTCCAGGTCCTGAAGTAGTAAACTCACGTTCTTTATACGCTGTAAAGCTAATTGATAAATCTTTGCTTAAGTTTTGTTTTAATTTAACTTGAGAGGCCCATCCAAAAGGATTAAACATAATTCCAGTACTAAAATTAGCTACACCAGGGAAAACTTCAGGAATAAAAGTTGGGTACCAAGTTTGACCCATTGTTAATGATGTTTTTTTCCAATCTAATTGTGCGTATGCATGACGTAAACGCAACATACCAATTGAAGATCCTTCAAAATTCCCGAAGAAATCGCCTTCTAGAGTACCGCTTACTTTAGCGCCCCATACATCTGGGCCTTTAACTTTAACGCCTAAACGTGAAACAACAGATAAGAAGTTAGATTGTCCAACTGCGTTGGCATCTTTACCATCACCTGCATTAATTGATTTATCTAAAGGGTATAAATTCAAATGATCTTCTCTTACTTGAGCTGATTTTCTAGTGTCCCACATGTAATCAGTTCTAACAAATCCGTACCACGAGATACTGTAGTCGTTTGCTGCAGGCGCAGGAGCGGCTGCTGTTTGTGAATATCCTTTAAAAGAAGCTATTGCAGCTAAAAGGAGTAAATAACGTTTTTTCATAATAATTTTTTGGTTTGGTTAGTAAAAGGGTTAGTTTTCACACTGCCAAATTCATTTATTTTAGGAATAAAAAAAATTATTATATATTTTTATGTAAACTACTATAGTTAATCTTTAAAACGCTCCCATTTTATAAGCATAAATTTATCCCCCAGTTCGGTAATTATCATTCCGGCTCCAGATAATAAATCTTTGTTTTTTAAGTATTCTACTAATTCTAAGTGATTAAATATCTTATAAGTAGGGTGGTAGTTTGTATGAGATGGTTTTTTTATGTTAAAGCTTTTTACCCAATTACTAATGGTAACGTGAGAAACCCCAATAATGCGCTCTATTTCACGATAACTGAGGCCTTCAAGATATAGTTGGAGTGCTTTGGTAACATAGTAATCATCTATCTTTTTACCGATTTTATTTACTGTGAAAAAATAATTGCACTTTTTACATAAATACCTTTGTTTGTTGTTAATTATACCACTTTTAATAATGTGGTTATTTTGGCATTTTGGGCATGATAAAATCTCCATATATATAAATTTTGCATAAATATAATAATTTAGCAAATATGGTAATTACAATTCAGCAATAAAATGCAATAAAAATTACAAACCCTTTAATTTTATTAGAAAAATTGTGAATGATTAACACTAATATTAATTAAAATTAAAAAGTGATTTGCGCTGGAGTAGGGGAAATATCGTTTTTCAGTAGGAACGAGCAAGATGCTCGCGCTATCGAGGGAGACAGTTAAGCATTAGGAATTTAATAAAAGGTATAAAAACAAAAAACCCACTCGTTAGAGTGGGTTTTGTGGTACCTCCAGGGATCGAACCAGGGACACATGGATTTTCAGTCCATTGCTCTACCATCTGAGCTAAGGTACCTTGCTAATGCGGGTGCAAATATAGAACCATTTTTAATTTATCCAAAACAAATATTAAAAAAAATCAATTCGTACCTTCGCGATGTAAATTAAAACAATATGATTTTAACTATTGATGTTGGGAATACCCGAATTAAAGGTGCTGTTTTTGAGAGCGATACCCTTGTTGAGCAATTTCAATTTGAGCCAAAAGCACTGCAAAATGGTATTGAAAGTATTTTAAATAAATACCCAAGCACCTCCGATTTGGTAGTTGCAAGTGTAGGAAATTTTGATAAAAACGACTTTTTATCCTTTTCAAACCAGATTGCAATTTATTTTATATCACATACAGATCCATTTCCTTTTTTGAACGCCTATGCTACGCCGAATACTTTAGGAATTGACAGAATGGTTTTGGCTGCTGGAGCTACATTACGATATCCGAATCAAAATAGATTGGTAATTGATGCAGGTACTTGTATAACCTATGATTTCATAAGCCAAGATGATGTTTATTTAGGTGGTGCTATTTCTCCTGGATTACGTTTACGTTACCAATCACTTCATAATTATACCGCTGCATTACCTCTTTTAGATTCAGAATGCCCAGATTATTTTATCGGAAATTCAACGGCTAATTCGATTCACTCAGGAGTTGTCAATGGATTAGCACATGAAATAGATGGCTTTATAGAAGAATACCGAACACGTTACTCAAATTTTATCATAATTTTAACGGGCGGAGACGCAGATTTTTTGGCTAAACGATTAAAAAATACCATATTTGCCAATTCAAATTTTCTTTTGGAGAGTTTGAATCAAACCTTTCAATACAAAATCAAAAATGATTAAAAAAATTATACTTAGCAGTTGTTTGTTGTTTTCACTTGTATCCTTTGCACAAGAAGGTACGGCTTCTCCTTATTCTTTTTTCGGAATTGGAGATGTAAGATATAAAGGTACGGCTGAAATGCGTTCTATGGCAGGTATTGGTGTAGAACAAGATGGCATTCATCTTAATTTAGATAATCCAGCAAGTTTTGCCAATCTTAAACTTACTGTTTTTTCAATAGGAGGGGGTTATAATACAAATAAATTAAAAACAACAACTCAATCTCCAAATACAGAAAGAGCTACTTTAGATTATTTAGCGGTTGGTTTGCCAATGGGTAAATTTGGTTTTGGTTTTGGATTAATTCCTTATTCATCTGTAGGTTATAAGGTAGAATCAATAGCTACAGATGAAAGTCAGAACAGCCGACGTTTTAATGGTGCTGGAGGTTTGAATAAAGCATTTTTAGGGGTTGGTTACAAAATCACACCTTCATTAAGTCTAGGTGCTGATATTCAGTATAATTTTGGTAAAATAGAAACCTCAAGCTTGGAATTTATGTATACAGTTCTAGTTGGAACTCGAGAAATGAATAGTGCGGTTTTATCTGGATTTAATTTCAATGCTGGATTAATGTATCAGACAAAAATTAATACTAAAATGAATTTATATACGAGCTTGAATTATTCCTTAGAGAGTACTCTCACATCTAATAATACTAGTAGTATTGCTACGGTTTTAATTGATGGTGATTTTAATACATCAGTTGTAGATGCTACAGATGATATATTAGCTAAAGGTTCAATGATTACCCCTAGCAAAGTGACTTTTGGTCTTGGGTTTGGTGAATCTAAAAAATGGTTGTTAGGAGCACAGTTTAGCACAAGAGATGCGGCGGATTTCAGAAATACATATAATTCATTTTCAAATGTATCTTTTCAAAAATACCAAAAAATTGCCATAGGAGGTTATTTTATTCCGAATTACAATTCTTTTACAAGCTATGCGAAGAGATTAGTTTTTAGAGGTGGACTTAAATATGAGAAAACAGGCTTGATGGTTAATTCAAAATCAATAAATGATGTCGGATTTTCTCTTGGTATTGGGTTTCCTGTTACGGGCTCTTTTTCTAATGTAAATCTTGGGTTTGAACTAGGAAAAAAAGGGACTACGACAGCTAACTTAGTTCAAGAGAATTATGCTAATTTCAGTTTGGGACTGTCTTTAAACGACAAATGGTTTGAAAAAAGAAAGTTTAACTAAGTAGTTGTTATCAAAGCTTTATTGTGTTAGAACAAATCAAAGATTTTTTGAATAAAAAAACTTACAGCATCATAGTTGTAGCGTCTTTTGTGCTAATGATTTTAGGCTGTGAAAGCAATCTTAAAGAAATTCATAAAGACAATTTTTCTGATTTTGTCCCTAGCAATAATGCAGATGAGGTACATTTAAAATACACTGATTCTGGTAGGATAACAGGGGTTTTAGTAAGTAAGAAAATGTTAGACTATGCAGTAGTTGATTTTCCATTTACTGAATTTCCTAAAGGAGTCCATGTTACTTTATACGATAAAAATGCTAAGAAAACGGTTGTCACTTCAAATTATGCTATATCATACAAGCAAACCGGGATCATAGACTTACAGGATAAAGTTAAAATTGTTTCTCACGATGGGCAAATGTTAGAGACCCAACAGTTGTATTACGATCAAAAAAATGCTTGGTTTTTTACCGAAAGGAAATACAAATTTAGTTCTCCTAAGGGAGTTTCAAATGGACAAGGAATTGATTTTAGTAAAGATTTTAAAGTTATCAATTCACAAAGAATAACAGGCGAAGTAGATTCTGCCGACTAATACAAATTATTATGATTTATCTTAAATTCACTCCCTATTTATACCTTATCTTAGGGATTTATCTAGTTATTGATTCAGTTATTAATTGGAATAATCCTGCCGAAAATGCGCAATTAACATTGCTTTTTGCGGCAATAGCTATTTTCTTATTTGGATTTAGAAGACGTTATGCGAAACGTTTTGAAGACCGAAAAAAGAATCACAACCAACAATAAATAAAAGAAAAATTCGTGAAAATGCTTCTAGTAGATTGATTTATTTTAAAAATTTAAAAAAACTTTCAAAATAAAACGCTACTAGTATAATTATTAATTAGATAATTGTATTTTCGCAAACTGAATATAAAATTAATTACAATAAAAATGGCAGTTTTAGCAAAAATTAGAAAACGTTCCGCATTATTAATTGGTGCAATTGCACTTGCTTTATTTGCATTTATCATTCAAGATTTGATAGGTAAAGGTGGTATTGGACAAGATTCAAAAGATGTAGGGACTGTAAATGACAAAGATATTTCGTTTGAAGACTTTAGAGTCAAAGTTAGTAATGTAGAAAAAAGTGGTCAAGGAATTACATCTACTCAGGCAGCAAACCAAGTTTGGGATCAAGAAGTATCTATTGCTTTATTAACTTCTGAGTTTGATAAATTGGGATTGAGAGCAGGAGAGAAGCACTTAATTGAAGTTTTAAAAGCTGATCAAAATATAGGAAGTAACCCTTTGTTCTTAAATGCAGCTGGTTTATTTGATTTAGCTAAATTCAAAGAATATTTTAAAGCTAATCCTGAACAAGCTCAATTCTTGCAAGAGAGAGAAAAATCAGCAGAATTAAATGCTAAATTTCAAATGTATACTTCTTTAGTTAAAGCGGGTTTATATACTACTGAAGCGGAAGGAAAATTGAAATATGAAATGGAAGCCAACAAAGTCAATTTTGCTTATGTGGCTGGGTTATATTCTACAATTAAAGACAGCGAAGTAAAAGTTACTGATGCTGAGATTGTAGATTTTATGAAAAAAAACGAGAAAAAATACAAAGCAGATCCATCTAGAGAGATTGAATACGTTTTATTAGAAGACAAAGCATCTGCGCAAGACGAAGCCGACGTGAAAGCTAAAATCACGGCATTATTAACTGGAAGTGTTGTTTATAACGCTAAAACAGCTAAGAATGATACTGTAGCTGGTTTTAGAAAGGCAGCTAATGCGATTGATTTTGTGAATTCTAATTCAGATGTACCTTACGATTCATCTTATGTAGCTAAAAAAGATTTGCCAGCAGTTGATGCGGATCAATTATTCAACTTAGCTCCAGGGGCTGTTTATGGTCCTTACAAATTTGGAAATTACTACTGTATTTCTAAATCATTTGGAAAAAGAGCAGGTGTGAATGCTAAAGCAAGTCATATCTTAATCAGTTACGAAGGAACTCAAGTGCCAAACAAAAGAGAAAAAAGAACAAAAGAACAAGCTTTAGCAAAAGCACAAGCTGTTTTGGCTCAAGTAAATTCTAACCCAGATAGTTTCATGATGTTGGCGTTTTCTAACTCTGATGATTCATCTGCGCAACAAGGTGGAGATTTAGGTTATTTTGGGCCAAATGCAATGGTAAAACCTTTTAACGATTTCGTTTTTGGAAATGCTATTGGAAAAGTTGGTTTAGTAGAAACTCCTTTTGGATTCCATATTATTAGAATTACTGATAAACAAGATGGTGTTCGTTTGGCTACTGTGGCTCAAAAAATAGAGCCTTCTGAAGTAACTTCTGATAAAATATTTACGCAAGCAACACAATTTGAAATGGATGCTGCTAATAAAGATTTTGCTAAATTAGCAAAGGACATGAAATTGACGGTAGCTGCACCAGTAACTGTTACAGGAATGCAAGAAAACTTTGCTTCTTTAGGAAATCAAAGAGCTATTGTTAGATGGGCGTTTGAAGACAATTCTAAAGTAGGAGCAATCAAACGCTTCGAATTGGCGAATATTGGTCACGTAATTGCTAGAGTTAAATCTATTGATAATTCTGGTTTAGCACCAGTTTCTCAAGCTAGAGCGTATGTTGAACCAATTCTTAAAAACAAGAAAAAAGCCGAGTTAATCAAAGCGAAGATGACAGGTTCATCATTAGAAGCGATTGCTAAGGCTGCAGGTTCAAAAGTGGAACAAGCTGCCAATATCACAATGGAAAATCCAGTATTTGGCTTAGTAGGAGCAGAACCAAAAGTTGTTGGAACAGCCTTTGCATTAGCGGCTAATAAAGTATCTGCACCAATTGAAGGTGTAACAGGAGTATATGTTGTAAAAAATAACAGTACTGTAAAAGCACCGGCTTTGAAAAACTACACAGCTTATGTGGCTAAATTAAAACAACAAACTGCAGGTGATTCAGGTAGAATTCTTCCTGCTTTGAAAGGCAACGCTACCATTGAAGACAATAGAAGTAAGTTTAATTACTAAGTAGTAAAACATATATTTTATAAAAGCCAAGACATTGTCTTGGCTTTTTTATTTTATAGAAAATGTGTATTGATGTGTTAAAGTTTTAGTTAAGATGAGGTTAATTATATGGTAAATTATTGTCTTTAGTGATAATTATCACAATGG
>JAGNSF010000190.1 GCA_017988155.1 Flavobacterium sp.
AAAATCAAAACTTAATGGAGACTTCAAAGGAGATGGCAGTTCTGTCAGCTAAAGGAGCTCAAAATATAGAAAAAGCTTTAGAATCTATCAAAGAGAAAGATTTAAAAATTGGCAGAATGCAAGATGCACTAACTAGAAAAGACAGTGTAACTTTAGCTGTGGTAACTAGTTTGAAAAGCGCTGTTGGATTATCTGATCCAGATATCGAAATTAATGTTGAAAAAGGAGTAGTTTTCATTTCTATTGCTGATAAATTATTATTTAAAAGCGGAAGCTACGAAGTGACTGACAAAGCAAAAGGTGTTTTAGCTAAAGTCGCTAAAGTAATAAACGATAAGCCAGATTTCGAATGTATGGTTGAAGGACACACAGATAATGTTCCTTTTACAGGAAGCGGAATTTTGCTTGACAACTGGGATTTAAGTGTGAAACGTTCTACTTCAATTGTACGTGTTCTAACAAGTCAATTAGGAGTTAAACCTTCTCAATTGATTGCAGCAGGTAGAAGTTCTTATGTGCCATTAGTGGAAAACAATTCAGCTGAAAATAAAGCTAGAAATAGAAGAACACGTATTGTAGTGTTACCTAAAATTGACCAATTCTACGAAATGGTTGAAAAAGAAATGAAGAAACAACCAAAATAATTTTATTCTACTTACATAAAAAAAAACGTCTTGAAATTCAAGACGTTTTTTTTATGTAAAATTTTAAAATACAAATGGTTATGCGTTATTATTTAAAGTATATCCAGATCTCCTTTTCCTTCTCTTATAACAATTGGTTCATGCCCTGATAAGTCAATTATCGTGGAAGCAGTATTGTCTCCGTAGCCACCATCAATTACCATATCCACAAAATTTTGCCATTTCTCAAAAATCAATTCTGGATCAGTTGTATACTCAATAACTTCATCTTCATCGTGAATAGAAGTGGATACAATTGGATTGCCTAATTGACGAACAATTTCTAATGCAATAGAATTGTCTGGAACACGAATACCCACAGTCGTTTTCTTTTTAAACTCTTTAGGTAAATTAGTACTTCCAGGTAAAATGAAAGTATACGGACCTGGCAACGCTCTTTTTAAGATTTTAAAAGTAGCGGTATCGATTTGCTTCACATAATCGGATAGGTTACTCAAATCGTGACAGATAAAGGAGAAATTAGCTTTCTCTAATTTAACTCCTTTGATTCGGGCAATGCGTTCCAGCGCTTTTGTGTTCGTAATATCACAACCCAATCCATAGACCGTATCAGTCGGATAGATTACTAAACCTCCTTCTTTTAAAACCTTAACCACTTTGGCAATAGCCGACTCACTCGGTTTATCAGGGTATATTTTTATAAATTCAGCCATAGTATTTTAATGAGTCTATCCTATTATTTCCAATTTTGCAAAACGCAATAAGAGTTTCTTAATCCCTCCTACTTCAAAACGAATTTCCGCTTTTCTGTCGGCTCCAACACCTTCCATATTAATTACTTCGCCTTTCCCAAAACGTTCGTGCATGACGATATTTCCCGCAACTAATTTGTTGTCAAATAAATTAGCATTGCCAGAATTGGGAGCATTTCCTGTTACTGGTTTCAATCTACGAATTGGACTGTCCGGTTTAGGCTCATTATCCGTAATGTATTTGGGTGGTGTTCCTGAAACGGGTTTGGCTAATCGCAATTTAGATTTGTCTACATCGCCAAAAATATCACTATCAATCATCGGTTTGTAGCGATAATTCGATTCGGCAGGCGTTAAATATTCTAAATATTGTCCGTCAATTTCTTCAATAAAACGAGAAGGTTCGCTATCCGTAAGTTTTCCCCAACGGTACCGTGATTGCGCATAGGTTAAATACGCTTGATGTTCGGCACGAGTTAAGGCTACATAGAACAAACGACGTTCTTCCTCCAACTCCGAACGGGTACTCATACTCATCGCACTTGGAAACAAATCTTCTTCCATTCCCACCACAAAAACATGTGGAAACTCTAATCCTTTGGCCAAGTGAATTGTCATCAAGGCAACTCGGTCTTCATCGCTGGTATCTTTATCTAAATCGGTAGCCAAAGCCACATCTTCCATGAATTCTGACAAAGCACCGCGAGCACCATCAATTTCTTTTTGACCTTCGGTAAAATCCTTGACACCATTGAGTAGTTCTTCAATATTTTGGATTTTAGCCATACCTTCTGGCGTAGCGTCTTTTTTCAATTCTTGAACTAAACCTGTTTTCTTTGCTACGTGATCGGTAATGTAAAAAGCATCTTGGTTTTCATTAATAATCTGAAAACTCTTGATCATATTGACAAAATCGGTTAGTTTTTGCTTGGTTCCCGAATTCAATTTCAAATCGATTTTGTCAATGTTTTGCATCACTTCAAAAATCGAACGCTTGTAATGATTGGCTGCAATAGTCAACTTTTCAACGGTGGTATCCCCTATTCCTCTAGCAGGATAATTAATCACACGAATCAAGGCTTCTTCGTCTTTTGGATTGATAACCAATCGCAAATAACACAAAACATCCTTAATTTCTTTTCTTTGGTAAAAAGAAAGTCCGCCGTAAATTCGGTACGGAATATCACGTTTACGCAAGGCATCTTCCATAGCACGCGATTGCGCATTGGTACGATACAAAATAGCAAATTGACCATTTAACATTTGGTTTTGCATCTTTTGTTCAAAAATAGTACTCGCTACAAAACGGCCTTCTTCGGCATCAGTCAAACTGCGGTGTACTTTTATTTTTGGGCCAAAATCATTGGCTGTCCAAACAATCTTATCTAGTTTTGTTTTATTCTTATCAATAATGGTATTCGCCGCCTCCACGATATTTCGGGTCGAACGGTAATTTTGTTCCAAACGAAAGGTTTTTACACCTTCATAATCTTTTTGAAAATTCAAGATATTGTTAATGTTGGCACCACGGAATGCGTAAATACTTTGCGCATCATCTCCCACCACACAAATGTTTTGGAATTTATCTGACAAGGCGCGAACAATTAAATACTGCGAATGATTGGTATCTTGGTACTCATCTACCAAAATATAGCGAAAACGGTTTTGGTATTTAGCTAATATTTCTGGAAAACGAGTGAGTAACTCATTAGTTTTCAATAATAAATCATCAAAATCCATGGCGCCTGCTTTAAAACAACGCTCCACATAATTTTGATAAATCTCGCCCAAACGCGGTTTCTTAGACATCGCGTCGGCTTCTTGTAATTCGGGATTATTGAAATAGGCCTTTACCGTAATTAAACTATTTTTATAGGTCGAAATTCGGCTCAACACCTGTTTGGGTTTGTAAATGTCCCGATCCAATTGCATTTCTTTAATAATCGAAGAAATCAAACGTACCGAATCTTGTGAATCGTAAATCGTAAAATTAGAGGGATAACCCAAATGTTCCGCTTCTGACCGTAAAATACGCGCAAAAACCGAGTGAAAAGTTCCCATCCAAAGATTCTTAGCCTCACTAGCTCCCACAATAGTCGAAATACGATTTTTCATTTCGCGTGCGGCTTTGTTGGTAAAGGTCAAAGACAAAATATTAAACGCATCCACGCCCTGACTCATCAAATAGGCAATTCGAATCGTCAACACACGGGTTTTACCAGAACCGGCACCCGCAATGATAATCATTGGTCCGTCTTTTTGAAGTACGGGTTCGCGTTGCGCTTCGTTCAATTGATCAATATAGTGCTGCATTTGGAAATTAAATTATGGAAAGCAAAAATAGGGATTAGCAATGTATTAATGTACTAATTGGAAAATTAAAATTGATTTAAAGT
>JAGNSF010000191.1 GCA_017988155.1 Flavobacterium sp.
CGAAGATGTCTTTTCCTGTTTCTTCGTCCGTAATGAATCCATAACCTTTTGATTCATTAAAAAATTTAACTGTACCTGTACGCATTGTAATAGTAATAATAATTTATAATAGAACAAATGTAGTATTAAATATAATACGAAAAGCGTTTTTGATTTTTATTTTGCAAAAATATTGATTTTCAACGTTTTCGGTTCCCATTAATTACCAAATTATGCTTTCAAATCCAATTGAATATGCAATTCTTTTAATTGTGCATCATCAATAACTGAAGGTGCGTCAATCATTACATCTCTTCCAGAATTGTTTTTTGGGAAGGCAATAAAATCACGAATGGTTTCTTGTCCACCTAAAATAGCTACCAGTCGGTCTAATCCAAAGGCTAATCCACCGTGTGGTGGTGCGCCAAATTGGAAGGCATCCATTAAGAAACCAAATTGTGCTTTTGCTTCTTCGGGAGTAAATCCTAAGTATTTGAACATCAATTCTTGTGTAGCCTTATCGTGAATACGAATAGATCCTCCTCCAATTTCGTTTCCGTTCAACACCATATCGTAAGCATTAGCTCGTACTTTTCCTGGATCGGTTTCTAATAAACCGATGTCTTCTGGTTTTGGAGAGGTAAATGGGTGGTGCATTGCATGGTAACGACCACTTTCTTCGTCAAATTCCAATAGTGGGAAATCCACTACCCACAAAGGAGCAAATTCGTCTGGTTTTCTCAAACCTAAACGTGTAGCTAATTCCATTCGCAAAGCCGAAAGTTGCCCTCTAGTTTTATTAGCAGGTCCTGACAAAACAAAAATCATATCGCCTGCTTTTGCTTGTGTCGCTTTTGCCCATTGAGTCAAATCGTCTTGATCGTAAAATTTATCTACTGATGATTTGTAAGTTCCGTCTTCGTTGCATTTTACATATACCATTCCTGAAGCACCTACTTGTGGACGTTTTACCCAATCAATCAAAGCATCAATCTCTTTTCGAGTGTAATTTCCAGCGCCTGGAACTGCAATTCCTACCACCAATTCAGCGGTATTAAAAACTGGAAAATCTTTATGTTGTGCTACGGTATTTAATTCGCCAAATTCCATTCCGAAACGGATGTCTGGCTTATCATTTCCGTAGGTTTTCATTGCGTAGTCGTAGGTAATTCTTGGAAATTTTGCTACTTCAACGCCTTTAATTTCTTTTAATAAATGACGAGTAAGTCCTTCAAAAACATTCAAAATATCTTCCTGTTCTACAAAGGCCATTTCGCAGTCAATTTGAGTAAACTCAGGTTGTCTGTCAGCACGTAAATCT
Source organism: Flavobacterium sp. (assembly GCA_017988155.1). Classification (GTDB taxonomy): domain Bacteria; phylum Bacteroidota; class Bacteroidia; order Flavobacteriales; family Flavobacteriaceae; genus Flavobacterium. The sequence continues at coordinate 1,301 of JAGNSF010000191.1, forward strand.
TCGTCACGGAAACATTTCACAATTTGGAAATACTTATCCATTCCACCCACCATCAATAATTGTTTGAAGGTTTGTGGCGATTGTGGCAAGGCATAAAATTGGCCTTCGTTCATTCGTGAAGGCACCACAAAATCTCTAGCTCCTTCTGGAGTTGATTTGATTAAATAAGGCGTTTCCACTTCACAAAAATCCAAATCAGAAAGGTATTTGCGTACTTCCATGGCTACTTTATGACGGAAAAGCAAACTGTTTTTTACTGGATTTCTTCGAATATCCAAATAACGGTATTTCATTCGGATGTCTTCACCACCATCTGTTTCGTCTTCAATCGTGAAAGGTGGGGTTAAGGCAGCATTCAAGATGGTCATTTCTGAAACCAAAATCTCAATTTCTCCTGTAGTCATTGTAGCATTTTTAGACTCACGCTCAATTACAGTCCCTTTTACTTGAATTACAAATTCGCGTCCAAGAGTTTTGGCTAATTCAAAAACCGATTTTTCGGTGCGACTTTCGTCAAAAATCAATTGCGTAATTCCATAACGATCACGTAAATCGACCCAATTCATAAATCCTTTATCGCGTGATTTTTGAACCCAACCGGCTAGTGTAACTTCTGTATTGATATGTGAGGCGTTCAATTCGCCGCAGTTATGACTTCTGTACATGATTAAAAATATTTGTGTGCAAATTTAGGACTAATTATGAATATATGCAGGATAAAATTATAAGAATAAAAAAACCTGCAAATTTTATTTTGCAGGTTCTTCATTCCATTTATTTAACCCAATTTTTATTCAGCTATTGCGTCTTGATTTCTTTGGTTTCTGCGGTCACGCAACCAATATTTAGTACGTTTGACTAAATAGAACATTACTGGTACCATTACCAAAGTCAATACCGTAGCGTAAGTCAATCCAAAGATAATGGTCCAAGCCAAAGGCCCCCAGAACATTACATTATCTCCACCCATAAAGAAATGTGGATTGAAATCGGTTACCAAAGTAAAGAAGTCAAAGTTCAATCCGATAGCCAAAGGAATTAATCCTAAAATCGCCGTCAAAGCGGTTAATAATACAGGTCGTAATCTTGATTTACCCGATTCGATAATCACTTCTTTAATTTCTTCTAAACTTAAATCATCGTGACTTTCTAATTGTTTATCGGCTACTTTTTTGTCCAATAATAACACAAAGAAGTCCATTAAAACGATTCCATTTTTCACTACAACTCCAGCTAATGAGATGATTCCCATCATGGTCATTAGGATTACAAAATCCATATTGGCAATTACATAACCATAGAATACACCACTAAAGCTTAATAACACGGTAAACATAATAATCATCGTTTTTGAAACTGAATTAAATTGCAATACAATGATAATAGTAATACCCGCTAAGGCTAAAAATAACGCGTACATCAAGAAACTTTGGTTTTTACCTTGTTCTTCTTGAACTCCTGAGAAAGAATAACTTACACTTTTTGGAAGATTGTAACTGTTAAGTTCTTCTTTAATTTGTTTCGTTATTTCATCTCCATTATATCCTGTTAACACATTCGAATAAATAGTCATGATTCGTTTGTAATTCTTTCTTTTTATCTGATTGTACGTATTGGTTTTTTCAGTATTAGAAACAGCAGAAATAGGGACTTGCATAATTTGTCCATTATTTGGGTTTCTGAACGTCATCGATTGGTTGAAAAGGATGTTTTCGTTTTTACGTTGATCGTCTTGCATACGCATCACGATATTGTAATCATCATCTCCTTCTTTATAAGTCGAAATCTCTTGTCCATATACAGAACGACGTAGGTTGAAACCTAATTGTCCAGTAGAAATACCCATACTTCCTGCATTGGCACGATCTACTTTTACTTCTAATTCTGGGCTTTCTTTGTTGATGTCGATACTTAATTTTTCGATACCAGGAATGTTCTTAGAATCGATAAAAGCAATCATTCTATCGGCTTCTTTCAACATTTGCTCATAATCAGCACCAGTTAATTGGATACTAATTGGATACCCTGCAGGCGGACCATTAGAGTCTTTTTCAACGGTTACAGTAGCGCCAGCAATTCCAGTTACTTTACTTCTAATTTCTTCTAAAATTACCGAAGTGTTGATGCCTTTTCTGAATTTAAATTCGGAGAAACTTACCGTCACTTTTCCTTTGAATGGCGTTTCAGAGGCTGAACCAGCATCTACATTTGGATTTCCAGCACCAACCCCAACTTGCGAAATAATTGATTCCGCCATAAAGTTTTTGTCCGTACCTGGTTCAACATATTTCTCTAATATCTGGATGATTTGTTTCTCTACAAATAAAGTAGCTTTATTCGTCTTTTCGATTGAAGTTCCTTGAGGATACTCGATATAAGCAATAGCTTGATTCGGAATATTATCAGGAAAGAACAATACTTTTCTTGGGAAAATTCCTAAAAGAATAAACGAAAAGAAAAGTAAAACAATAATTCCGCCGAAGG
>JAGNSF010000192.1 GCA_017988155.1 Flavobacterium sp.
ATGTTAGTAAATCCTATTGCAAAGGAATACAGAAAACGTTTTTCAATTAAAATAGGCCAACAACTCAAAGTGATTGATCTTGCTGAAATCGAATGTTTCTATAGCGAAAATAAAGGCACTTACATCCATACTATTGATAATCGGGATTATTTGATTGATAGTAGTTTGGAAGTAGTGGAGTCAGAGTTAAATCCGAAAGATTTTTTCCGCATCAACAGAAAATATATCATCCCGATGCAGTCTGTAAAAGAGATTCAGGTATATTCCAATTCGAGATTAAAAATTAGTTTACCAACTTACAAAGCCGATGAAGTAATTGTTGCTCGAGAACGTGTTTCGGACTTTAAAGATTGGTTGGGTTAATTAGTTGAAATAGATTTTTCGAATGCCAATCAAAATTAAAATCAAAATAGAATAGCCGATAAAAAACGGAATAATCCATTCAATTTGACCCAATGGTAAAAGCACGGCGATAATCAATAATTGGAAACCTAATCCATACAAGGACACTAATGTCATGAACCAGTTGGGTAAGGTTTTTACCTTATAGGCATCGCTGTCTAAGGCGTGAATAATTTTATCAAAACCGCCATAAACAACAGTATAGATTTTGAATAAAATATTGACTGATTTTTGAGTTTCTCCAGGTAAAGCTCTCGGTGTTTTGTATTCAAATACCTTACTAGTTGTATCACCACCAACCGATTTATTTCTCAGAATGACATAGTAATAGTTATACAAAGTACCTTGCAATTGAATGCAAAAAAATGCAATTAAAGTAAGCCAAAATGAAGTTTGAGATACATAACAAATCGTCATTAGAAACAGAAAATTTAAAATAATGTCAAACACACTATCAAGGTACCTACCAACATAGGAGGGCGTGTTTTTTAAACGAGCTAGTTCGCCATCGGCAGCGTCTATTCCAGATTTTAAAACAATAAAAAAACCTGCCCATAGATAGCTTTTGTTGAGAATACAATACATTGCAATTAATCCAGTAATCCCAAACAATAATGTGACATGAATAGGAGTAAAGCGTGTATTTTTTAAACTATTGGCAAGAAATTTTCCAAAAGGTCTTCCGTAATCTGATAAATCTAAAAATTTATCTTGAGCGGCTAGTTTAGACATTAATTATGGTTAAGACGATATTGTGACATTATAGTCGGGTATTATTGTTTATTTTTTTGAAGTTTTCCAAAACTAAATAGAATTGTAAGCCAAATAGAAGGGTAGCCATTACGATATGAATCGTTTGAGATCCGAATGGGAAATTAAAATAATACATCGCAATTCCAGAAAGAATTTCGATGCAAAGAACTCCTATTACCCAATTCATTTTAGTAAATCCTAATTCTAGTTTTCTATTTCTCCAAAACAAAAAAGCATTGGCACAAACCACTAAAATTGAAAAACTTCGGTGGGTATAGAAACCTCCTTTAGGGTTTTGCAACCAAACTTCTTTGGGCAATCCTGCTTCTACAATTGTATCTACGGATTCTCTAACTTGAGTTCCAAAAATGATTTGCATAATGGTTAAAATCAATGTTGCAACTAAAACCCATTTAAATTCCGCATCCAACGATTTTGTTTTTTGTTTTTCTCGAACGGAATAAATCACATATAACTGCACCGCAACAATGAGTAAGGCAGCTAACATGTGCGTCGTTATTTTATAGGGATTCAAAACAGAATCAACCACTGTTTTTCCTAACCAAGCTTGAAAACCCATTAAGAAACAGATGGAAAAATTTAGAAAAACTAATAGTTTCTTTTCTTTCCAATAACTAAATGAGAAAAATAGCGCAATTAAACAAGCAATTCCTGCTAATGCTCCAACTAATCGATTGATGTATTCCACCCAAGTATGGAATGGATTAAAAATAGCATAATCGTGTTTGGTATATTTTTCCCAATGCGAACTTTCAAAATTATTTGTAGCTACAAAATGGTCTTTGGCAACCAAAAGCGCTTCATCTTTTATAATAACTTGTCCTTTTGAATATTCCTTACCAGTTGTGTATAAAAGTTCTTTTTCTTGAGTAGGAGGAATATAGTATCCGAAGCATTTTGGCCAATCGGGACAACCCATACCTGAACCTGTCATTCGGACTAATGCTCCAGCAACGATTACTAGATAAACTAAAACTAAAGCTGTCTTAGCAGATGGAAGAAAATATTTTTTCATTGTTATTTTACTTTTTGTAATCCTAATTTCTCAGCTCTTTTCAAAACGAAATCATAGGCGGCTTGGTATTCGTTTGGAATTTCTCCTTCCAAAATAGCTTCTTTTACCGCTTCTTTCAATGTGCCAATTTCGCGAGATGGCTTCAAATCAAAAATCGTCATAATTTCTTCACCAGAAATTGGTGGTTGAAAATTTCGAACATGGTCTCGAGCTTCTACTTCTATAATTTTCTTCCTTACGATATCAAAATTATTATGATATTTTTTGAATTTAGCAGGGTTTTTAGTGGTGATGTCCGCTTCGCAAAGCGTCATTAAATTATCAACATCTTCACCTGCATCAAATACTAATCGTCTCACGGCTGAATCGGTTACAATATCTTCTGCTAATACAATAGGTCGAGAACTCATCATAACCATTTTTTGAACAAATTTCATTTTTTGGTTCAAAGGCATGTGCAATCTTTCAAAGATTTTCTTCACCATTTTCCCACCTAAAAATTCATGACCGTGAAAAGTCCAACCTTGTTTTTTGTTAAAGCGTTTGGTTGGTGCTTTGCCAATATCATGCAATAAAGCCGACCAACGCAACCATACATCTTCGGTATTAGGGCAAATATTATCTACTACCTCTAGCGTATGATAAAAATTATTTTTGTGCGTATGACCTTCGATTTCTTCGACTTGATTCAGTGCGGTCAGTTCAGGTAAAATAATATCCAAAAGTCCTGTTTTGTATAATAATAAAAATCCAACAGAAGGTTTTTCGGCAGATAAGATTTTATTTAGTTCGTCAACGATTCGTTCGCCAGAAATAATTTTAATACGTTCTGCATTTTTCTTGATTGAATCTAGTGAATTTTCTTCAATTTCAAAACCCAACTGGGTTGCAAATCGAATAGCACGCATCATTCGCAACGGATCGTCAGAGTAGGTAATGTCTGGATCAAGAGGTGTTTTTATGGTTTTGTTTTCCAAATCCAAAACGCCATTAAACGGATCGACTAAATCACCAAACGTATTTTTGTTTAAGGATAACGCTAAAGCATTTATTGTAAAATCGCGACGGTTTTGGTCATCTTCTAATGTGCCATTTTCAACAACGGGATTTCTACTTTCAAACTGATAGGACTCTTTTCGAGCTCCTACAAATTCGATCTCAGTATCTTCAAAACGAAGCATGGCTGTTCCGTAGTTTTTGAATACTTGTACTTTTGGTTTTTTAGGAAGTAATTCGGACACTTTTAAAGCCAATTCGATTCCGCTACCTACAGCTACAATATCGATATCTTTTTTAAATTTTCTTCCTAGAAGTAAATCCCTAACAAATCCACCAATAACGTAGCTTTCTACATTTAGTTCAACTGAAGCTTTGGATATGACTTCAAAAATGGTATTCTGTAAGGCCGATTTGTAGTTCATGTATTAATTTGAAAATTTTCAAATTGTAGTAATTACTTTCTGATCACTTTTACTTGAGCATCGCTCGTAAGTTTTATGATAGTTGATGGCTTTCCTGCAATTTTTTCGTGGTGCAAATTTACAACATAGTCTACACCTTTTATAATTTC
>JAGNSF010000029.1 GCA_017988155.1 Flavobacterium sp.
AAGATGAGATTTCTTTTAAGGGTCGTGGGAGATGACCACGTTGATAGGCTATAGATGTAAAGGCAGTAATGTCATAGTCGAGTAGTACTAATAACCCGTAAGCTTATGTACAATCCTCTGGCACCCTAGGGTGCCAGATGAAATTTTCTAATTACTTTTCTTTATCTCAGTATGTTAAGATATTTGCAGCGAAGCTGCGTTTGAAGTTCAATGTTTAAAGTTCAAGGTTACAACCTTAAACTAAAAAAACTTGAAACCTTAAACAATAATCTTAAGGTGGTTATTGCGGCGGGGCTCACCTCTTCCCATCCCGAACAGAGTAGTTAAGCCCGCCTGCGCAGATGGTACTGCAGTTATGTGGGAGAGTATGTCGTCGCCTTTCTTTATGAAACTCCAACTTGAAAAAGTTGGAGTTTTTTTGTTTATAAGATCGACGTGTTCGCCTTTGCTTGGCCTATTCGGCTAAAGCCTCGGGTCTTTTAAAAACCCTGTTTCTAACGAAACGGGGTTTTTTGTTTTAAAATGATTAGGTTTTGTTATAGAATACAAAGGTCTTTAGTAGCCCCGATAGAAGCAAGCTACCTTGTAGCGCGGATAGCGGGACAAGTCATGTTCAGTAAGTTTAATAGGTGCTCCCCCAAAAAGTAGTACGCAAAAAAAATCCTCAATATACAATTGAGGATTTAGCTTTAACCGTGAACGGTTTCTTGTTTTCCGTATTTGGTGATAATGGAGGATTCGTATGCTATCCATTCTTTCCAGCGGGTATCAACATTAATGTTTTCTTGGTACTGTTTGGCAAAGCCCAAGAAAGTGCTATAATGTCCTGCCTCGGAAATCATGAGGTCTCTATAAAATTGTGCTAGTTCTGGATCTTGAATGTTTTCTGAAAGCACCTTAAAACGTTCGCAACTTCGAGCTTCGATCATGGCTGCAAATAGCAATCTTTCTACCAAAGCATCGTTTCGACTACCGTCTTTTTTAGCAAATTTGACTAGATCGTTGACGTAATTGTCTTTTCTTTCTCTACCCAATACTAATCCTTTTTCTTTAATGATATTATGTACCATTTGAAAATGTTCCATTTCTTCTAAGGCAATTCGGGTCATTTCGGTAACTAATTCTTCTTTTTCTGAATTATTTACGATTATATAGATGGCATTAGAAGCCGCTTTTTGTTCACACCAAGCATGGTCGGTTAAGATTTCTTCAATATTTGATTCTACTATATTGACCCATCTTGGATCGGTAGCTAATTTTAGGCCTAACATGAATTATTGATTTAGATATGTAAAATTACTCTTTTTATGTTCAATTTTTATTAAATATGGATGGATTTCCCGTTTAATTAGTATTATTTTGTATTTCACTTTAAATCGACATGATTACAAATAAACGTCTCTTAATTATTGGTTTTGTTTGGCCCGAGCCTAATTCTTCAGCTGCTGGTGGAAGAATGATGCAACTGATTTCTCTTTTTCAGGATCAAGGTTTTCAAATCACTTTTGCAAGTCCGGCTCAGGATAGTGATTTTATGGTTACTCTTTCTGATTTTGGGGTCGATAAGAAGGCTATTGAATTGAATGACTCGAGTTTTGACTTGTTTTTGAATGAATTTCAGCCAAATATGGTTTTGTTTGATCGTTTTATGATCGAAGAACAATTTGGTTGGCGCGTTTCGGAGAATTGTCCTGATGCTATTCGGGTTTTGGATACCGAAGATTTACACTGTTTGCGTTTGGCTCGCCAGAATGCGTTTAAAGCTAAACGAACTTTTGAAATTGCAGATATAGTAAAGGAAGACGTTTCCAAAAGAGAAATTGCCAGTATTTTGCGTTCGGATGTATCTTTGATGGTATCGGAATATGAAATGGAAGTTTTGCAGACTGTTTTTAAAATTGACCCATCGCTTTTGTATTATTTGCCTTTATTGGTTGATTCGGTTGATTTGAATCCTTTTCCATTTGAGCAAAGGCAACACTTTGTATTTATAGGGAATTTTCTTCATGAACCCAATTGGAATTCGGTTCAGTATTTGAAAGAATCGATATGGCCGTTAATCAGAAAACAACTTCCGGCTGCAGTTTTGGAAATTTATGGGGCGTATCCTTCACAAAAGGTTTTCCAATTGCATAATGAGAAGGAAGGATTTTTGATTAAAGCTAGGGCGGACGATGCTAAACAAGTTATTTCAAATGCTCGAGTATTGTTAGCACCTCTTCGTTTTGGTGCTGGAATTAAAGGTAAATTATTGGAGGCAATGGAATACGGAACGCCTTCAGTTACTACTTCTATTGGTGCGGAATCGATGTGTGCTGATTTAGATTGGAACGGGAGTATTGAAGATGATTCACATCAATTTGCAAATGCAGCTGTTCAAATTTTCCAGGATGAAATTATTTGGAAACAAAGTCAGCAAAATGGTTTTGAAATACTTAAGAAAAGGTATTTGAGAGAGTTCTTTGAAGATGGATTTATCAAACAGTTGTCTTTTTTTAAATCGAATTTGGATAAGCACAGAAAAAATAATTTCTTAGGTCAAATGCTTTACCATCACTCTATGCAAAGCACAAAATATATGTCCCGCTGGATTGAAGAAAAAAATAAGAAATAAAAAAAATCCCGTTTTGATTTATCAAAACGGGATTCATTAAATAGGATTCTATATGTTATGCCAGCATCGTTACTGGGTTTTCAATATATTGTTTCAGTGTTTGTAAAAATTGCGCTCCAGTTGCTCCGTCAATAGTACGGTGGTCGCAAGCTAAAGATAACATCATAGTATTACCTACTACAATCTGTCCGTTTTTAACTACTGGTTTTTCTACAATAGCTCCTACAGAAAGGATAGCAGAATTAGGTTGGTTGATGATAGAGTTAAACTCGGTAATCCCAAACATTCCAAGGTTAGAAACTGTAAATGTACTTCCTTCCATTTCGTTAGGAAGTAATTTTTTGGTTTTCGCTCTTCCAGCTAAATCTCTTACGCTAGAACCAATTTGAGATAAACTCATAGCATCAGTAAATCGTAATACAGGAACTACTAATCCGTCTTCAACTGCTACTGCTACACCAATATTTACATGGTGATTGATAACAATTGCATCTTCTTTCCATTGTGAATTGATAGCAGGATGTTTTTTTAATGCTGATGCACAGGCTTTAATTACCATATCATTAAATGAAACTTTGGTGTCAGGAACGCTATTAATTACAGCTCTTGATTTCATTGCTTCATCCATTGTAACTTCAATAGATAAGTTATAGTGCGGTGCTGTAAATAAGGATTCAGCTAAACGTTTCGCAATGATTTTACGCATTTGCGAATTTTTAATTTCTTCTGTGTATACTTCTCCAGCAGGAACGAATACTTTCGGAGCTGCTGCTTTAGCTGTTTCTTGTGGTTGTGCTGTAGTGGTTGAAGCACTACTGGCAGATGGAGTAAAGTTTTCAATATCGCTTTTTACAATACGTCCGTTTTCTCCAGAACCTTTCACTTGTGATAATTGGATTCCTTTGTCATTAGCAATTTTCTTAGCCAAAGGCGAAGCTAAAATGCGTTGTCCGTCAGCTGCTGCTTCTTGAACAATTGAAGGTGCTTTTTCAGCAGGTGCGGCTTTAGTTTCTTCAGTAGCAACAGGTGTACTTGTCCCTCCAGCTTTAAAGTTGTCGGCTACTCCGCTAATATCTGCTCCTGCAGGTCCAATGATTGCCAAAAGGCTATCGACTGGTGCAGTATTTCCTTCTTGAATTCCGATATATAATAAAGTTCCAGCATTGAATGACTCGAACTCCATAGTTGCTTTGTCTGTTTCAATTTCAGCAAGGATATCACCTTCCGCAACAGTATCGCCAACTTTCTTCAACCAAGTTGCTACCGTTCCTTCTGTCATTGTATCGCTCAAACGAGGCATTGTTACTACAATTACTCCTTCTGGAAGTGCAGCGGCGGGTGTAGCTGCAGTTGATTCTTGTTTAGTTTCATTTGCAACAGGAGTTTCAGCAGATGGAGCTGCAGTTGCAGCACCTCCAGCTAATAAAGCTGAAATATCTTCACCTTCACTACCAATGATTGCTAATAAAGAATCTACAGGAGCAGTTTCTCCTGCTTGAATTCCAATATGTAAAAGTGTTCCTTCATTAAAGGATTCAAATTCCATTGTAGCTTTATCAGTTTCGATTTCAGCTAATATATCTCCTTCGTTAACTTTATCTCCGACTTTTTTAAGCCAAGTAGCCACCGTTCCTTCTGTCATTGTATCGCTCAAACGAGGCATTGTTACTATTGTAGCCATAACTGATTATAATTTATGAGGTAAAAATGGATAATTTTCTTGTTCGTATACTACGTCGTACAATTGTTGAATTTCTGGATAAGGAGATTCTTCTGCAAATTTTGCACATTCTTCTACTAAATCTTTGACTCTTTGATCAATTGCTTCAATTTCTTTGTCACCAGCATATTTTTTATCCTTAATTACGTCAAGAACTTGAGTAATAGGGTCAATTTTTTTGTACTCCTCTATTTCTTCTTTTGAACGGTATAATTGTGCATCAGACATTGAGTGTCCTCTGTAGCGGTACGTTTTCATTTCAAGGAAAGTAGGACCATCCCCACGACGGGCTCTTTCAATCGCTTCGGTCATAGCTTCGGCTACTTTAACAGGATTCATTCCGTCAACTGGTCCGCAAGGCATTTCGTAACCTAAACCTAATTTCCAAATATCAGTGTGATTGGCTGTTCTTTCTACAGAAGTTCCCATTGCATAACCATTGTTTTCAACGATAAATACAACTGGTAATTTCCATAACATAGCCATGTTAAAAGCTTCATGTAAAGAACCTTGACGAGCTGCACCATCACCAAAATAGGTCATAGTCACACCTCCAGTTTCAAAATATTTATCTGCAAATGCTAATCCAGCACCTACAGGAATTTGACCACCTACAATTCCGTGACCTCCATAAAAACGATGTTCTTTTGAGAAAATGTGCATTGACCCTCCCATCCCTTTTGAAGTACCGGTTACTTTTCCTAATAGTTCAGCCATAACAGCTCTTGGGTCAACCCCCATGCCAATAGGTTGAACGTGGTTTCTGTATGCGGTAATCATTTTGTCTTTAGTCAGATCCATAGCATGTAGGGCACCTGCTAAAACGGCTTCTTGACCATTATATAAGTGGAGAAATCCTCTTACTTTTTGTTGAATGTATAATGCTGCAAGTTTGTCTTCAAACTTTCTCCAAAGCAGCATGTCTTCGTACCACTTTAAATAAACTTCTTTTGTAACTTCTTTCATTTGAATAATGTTGTGTTATCAATTGTACCTAATAACGCAAAATAGTTTCCTCACACAAATTTGCGAAGTGCAAAAATAAGACATTCCAACTTAGCACTAAAATTAATATGCTATTTTTTGAGTTTTTTTACAAGAACTTTTTATCAAAAAGCAGCGGTAGTAAGTTTTTTAGGGAGTCAGACTTATAAATAGGGCCTATCTCTCCCATAAAGTAAATTTTAATAGGGTTATTTTGTTTTATTTCATATTCGGCAATTGATTGTCTGCAGGCGCCACAAGGTGGAATCGGCGCATCAGTGGTTGAACTTCCGGACGCAGCTGAAATTGCCATTTTTAAAATTGTCGCTTCAGGATAAACCGCTCCAGCATGGAAAACTGCTACTCTTTCAGCACAAAGTCCAGATGGGTAGGCTGCATTTTCTTGGTTTGAGCCTAGAATGATTTTTCCGTTATCTAATAAAAGTGCGGCACCAACTTTAAAGTTAGAATAAGGCGCGTATGCTGATTTGCGAATTGCTACAGCTTCTTGCATTAAATTTTGAACATCGGCAGGTAATTCTTGAATAGATTCAAAAACATCAAAATCAGTAGTGATCGTTATTTTATTCATAATTGTTTTTGGAAAAAAAATCCAAATTTCAACTGAAATTTGGATTTACTGGTACGTGTTAGTTTGATTTATTAATTTAGTCCGTAATTGTCACCAAAGTTGAAGGTTAGAGAAAAGCGGAGCGTGTTTTCTAATGGGTTTCTAACTTTTGAAGTTGAGAATAAATAAGACACGTCTATTTTTGCAGTTGTATATTTAAATCCTGCTCCCATTGAAAAGTATTGACGGGCTCCTTTAACTGGGCTTTCATGAAAATATCCAGCGCGAATTGCAAAAGCGTTTCTATACATGTATTCGGTTCCTAATGCATAAGTGAATTCTTTCAGCTCTTCGCTAAAACCGTCAGGGGCATCTCCAAATGACTTGACTAGTCCAGAAACCCATCCTGTTTTTCGATAATTATTGTAGTTTTGAGTATATTCTTCTGGAGTTACAGTTCCGTCTCCATTTAAATCTGGTTTTTGTGGAGTGGGTACCAATAATTTATTTAATTCAATATTTACAGCAAGTTTGTTGTCTTTGTCAAAAATAAAATCGAAACCTGTTCCTATTTTTAAATTGGCAGGCAAAAAATTAGTGTTGAATTCGTCATTATCATAACTGATTTTAGGACCTAGATTTTGAATATTGAAACCGGCTCGCCAAATCCCATTAAAGTTCGAAAAGGCCTTTTCTTCTGATTGATAAAATCCTGCAACATCAACTGCAAATGAGTTAGCACCGGATGAATCGGTATTATCAGTAGCTATTTTAAGATTGGAACGGATGTATCTTCCAGCAACTGCCATTGAAAAGGTATTACTTAATTGTAAAGAATAAGATCCATCTAGTGCTAGTTCGTTGGGTGAAACAATTCGGGGTTGGTCGTTAGCATCATTTCGTAATTCAATATTTCCAAGCCCAAAATAACGTAAGCTTGTTGCCCATGCGCTTCTATCATCAATTTTGTTGAAATAGGTAACTTGTCCTAACGAGATGTCGTTTACTAAATCCGTAAGATAAGGAGTGTAGCTAACAGAGAATCCTTGTTTAGTAGTAGAAAAAGCATATTTTGCAGGATTCCATTGTTGAGAAAATGCGTCAGTGGAAGTGGCAATACCAATATCAGCCATACCCGCAGCTCTTGCATCTGCCGCAACCATTAAAAAAGGAACTCCTGTTGTAATAACTCTTTCTTGTGCTTTTGCAAAAGAAACGGCTAACAAACAAAGTAAGACTATGATATTTTTTCTCATTATAATTTGATTCTAATTGATTAACAAATATACTTTTTTTTATAGGATTACCAATTTCAAATCTGAGAATTGAATTGGCTTTAACTACAACTAAATTTACGCTTTATTATTCGTTTAAACTAATAATAAATTTTAGTTTATAATTACCCCAGAAATGCATTTCTGTATAACTTCGATTTTAGGTTATTATTGTGTTTCGTTATATAAATAGTGAAAATTAAACTCTTTAAACTTGTTTTTAGAAGTAAAAATGTAGTATTTTAATGTATTTGTAATAATAAAAATTATAAATTTGCGTTTTTGTTTTTTATGGGTTAAACCCAAAGACATAATTTTAAAATTTATAAAAAAAAATAGTGTAGCGATTCATTGGTAATCATTATATTGCATCACGAAAATTACCTATAATAATGAGTATGAAAGTAAACAAAATTAAGGCCTTACATTTGATGATTTCATTGGTTTTAATCATAAGTGTATCAAGTTGCAGCAAAAAATCTTCTAGCTCTGGAAAAGGAGCTTCTAGAGCGACAGGCTGGAATGTAAATAATAAAAAAGGGGGCTTTAAACAAGCTGGAGAACAAGAAGCAGGTCCAGGGCTTGTTTTTGTTGAAGGTGGAACATTTACAATGGGAAAAGTGCAGGACGATGTAATGCACGATTGGAATAATTCGGCAACTCAGCAGCACGTTCAATCTTTTTATATGGACGAAACTGAGGTAACAAATTTCATGTATTTAGAATATTTACAATGGTTAAAAAACGTGTTTCCTCCAACAGAAGAAAACTACAAAAATATATATGAAGGTGCCTTGCCGGATACATTAGTATGGAGAAATAGATTAGGTTATAGTGAAAATATGACTAATAACTATTTGAGACATCCCGCTTATGCTAGTTATCCAGTTGTGGGTGTAAATTGGATTCAAGCTAATGAGTTTAGTAAATGGAGAACAGATCGTGTAAACGAAGCGTTGTTAGAAAAAAATGGGTATTTGAAAAAAAATGCTAAGACTGAAGATGTAACTGCTGAAAATTCTTTTAATACCGAAACGTATTTCAATTCACCTACATCTGCGTATGGAGGAGATGATAAAATTGTATTAAAAGGAAGAAAAGGTGCTGCAGCTAAAGGTGCAAAAACAGGTAAAAACGGTAAAGTAACTGAACCTAAAAATATTTATGTACAACGTTCTTCAGGATTGTTGTTGCCAGAGTATAGATTGCCTACTGAGGCAGAATGGGAATATGCAGCGGCAGCCGATATAGGTCAAAGAGAATATAATGTTTACAAAGGACAGAAAAAATACCCTTGGTCAGGACAATATACACGTTCTTCAAAACGTCAAACAAATGGAGACCAATTAGCTAATTTTAAACAAGGTAATGGAGATTACGGTGGAATAGCAGGATGGTCTGATGATGGTGCTGATATTACTAACGAAGTTAAAAAATATCCTGCCAATGATTTTGGTTTGTATGATATGGCGGGTAATGTTGCTGAATGGGTAGCGGATGTTTACAGACCTATTGTTGATAATGAATTTAATGATTTCAATTATTTTAGAGGAAATCAATATACAAAAAATAAAATCGGAAAAGACGGTAAAGCTGAAATCGTTACTAAAGAAACGATGAAGTATGATACTTTAAGTAATGGTAAGGTGATAGCTAGAACTTTACCAGGTCAATTGGCTCAGGTACCAGTGGACGAAAACGAAACCTATTTGAGACAAAACTTTGATAGAAGTAACAACTTGAATTATAGAGACGGCGATCAACAATCAAGTAAAGAATACAAGTTTGGATCTTCGGAATCTACAAAAGAAGCAAAAAACATGTACAATTCTCCTAAACATAATGTTACAGTTGATAGTTTAGGTAAAATGGTTAGAAAATTTGATAAATCTAATAAAAGAACTACTTTGGTTGACGACAATGTAAGGGTTTACAAAGGAGGTTCTTGGAGAGATAGAGCCTATTGGTTAGACCCAGCTCAAAGAAGATATTTTCCTCAAGATATGGCAACTGATTACATCGGTTTTAGATGTGCTATGTCAAGAGTAGGTTCAAAATCACAAAATAAGAAAAGACCTAGAAACTAGTTTTTATAGTATTACAACAAAAAGCCCTTTTTAGGGCTTTTTGTTTTTAAAATTTATAGATATATGGATATTGCTGCAATTCATGCTTTATTTTTAGAATGTACCTCGGTTTCAATTGATACCCGAAAAATTCAACCCAATTCCCTTTTTATAGCAATAAAAGGAGAAAATTTTGATGCTAATACATTTGCTAAAGAAGCCCTAGAAAAAGGAGCGTCTTTTGTTATTATTGACAATTCAGATTATTTTATTGATCAAAGAACAATCTTAGTTAAAGACAGTCTTAAAGCCCTTCAGGAATTAGCTAAATGTCATCGGAATTATTTGAAACTGCCCATTATTGCTCTTACAGGGAGTAATGGAAAAACTACTACAAAAGAATTGATACACGCAGTTCTTTCGTCCAAATATAGAACCAAAGCGACCATTGGAAATTTAAATAATCATATTGGAGTTCCGTTGACGTTACTTTCTTTTACTTCTGAAACGGAGATTGGAATTGTAGAAATGGGAGCTAATCATAAAAAGGAAATTGAATTTTTGTGTGAATTGGCTCAGCCAGATTATGGTTACATTACTAATTTCGGCAAGGCCCATTTGGAAGGTTTTGGAGGCGTTTTAGGAGTGATTGAAGGGAAAAGTGAGATGTATACTTATCTATCTGCTAATGATAAATTAGTGTTTGTTAATTTAGAAGATCCTATTCAAGTTGAAAAGACAAAGAATCTAAATCAGTATACCTTTGGAGTGAATAGATTAGGAGCCAATATTTCTGTAACTACAGTAACAGCAAATCCGTTTGTGTCTGTTGTTTTCCAAGATTTGAAGATTGTATCACATTTAATAGGGTTGTATAATGCTACTAATATAAATGCCGCCATTGCTATAGGAAGTTATTTTGAAGTCCCAAATGAGGGTATTAAATTTGCATTAGAAGGATATGTTCCGGAAAATAATCGTTCCCAATTGATTACTAAAGGAACAAATGAAATTATTTTGGATGCGTACAATGCCAATCCGAGTAGTATGGCTGTGGCAATTGAAAATTTTAAACAATTGGGAAGTTCAAACAAAATTGCAATTTTGGGAGATATGTTTGAATTAGGGGAAGAAAGTCTCCAAGAGCATAAAAATATAGTTGATTCTTTATCAAATCAAAAAGATATTGTTTGTTATTTTGTTGGTGCAGATTTTTTTGCCAATAGCTTGAACAATGACAACTTTCATTTTCATGCGAGTTTTCATGATTTGGAAACGTATCTGAAAACTCAAAAAATTGAGAATAGCACACTTTTAATAAAAGGTTCAAGAGGCATGGCTTTAGAACGTACTTTGGACGTTTTATAACTTATTAAGGAATAAGATTAAAAAGCGCTAATATGTATTTATTAGCGCTTTTTTGCTGATTAAATACTCATTAAATAGCCTGTTAGGTTTTCTTTTTTTGAAAGAGTCAATTTTTTTCTTAGACGATAACGTGCGAGTTCAACGCCTCCGCCTGAAATATTCATAATTTCTGAAATTTCTTTCGTTGACATATTCATTAATAAATAGGTTGACAGGTCTAATTCCCTTGGTGTAATTGTTGGGTGTTTTTCTTTCAATCTTTTTAAAAATTCAAAGTGTACATTTTTAATATGCTTTTCTAAATCTTTCCAGCTTTTATCTGAATTTACTTCTTTTAAGATGCTTTTACGTAATTTTTCAAACTGAAATTTAGTAGTCTCATCAAAAGAAGATGTGTCTATATCTTTCAATCTTTGAATTATTCCATTCAAGATTTTATTCTTTTTTACAACTTGAAGAGAGTTGGTAACTAATTCTTTGTCTTTAGCTAAAAGATTTATTTGTAATTTTTCATTTTCTAATTTTTCAATTTCTTTTTCTAGATTAAATTGTTCTTGACGAATTCTGGCTTCTTTTTCTAAATACAATCGACGCTGCTCAATAGTTTCATAATATTTATTTCTTCTTATTTTAATTTTAATTCTGTCGCGAATTACACGAAGTGTTGCTCCAATAAAAATCAAATAAAATATATAGGCTATAAAATGCCTATACCACGGAGGTGAAATTGTAAAGGGTACAGATGCAATATCTGAAATAATCCCAAAACTATTTTTAACTTTTACATTCATCAAATACTTACCTTCTCTTAGGTTTGTATACTCTTTAATTGTTGAAGCAGACCAATTACTCCAATCTTCATCAAATCCATTTAATTTGTATGAATATTTAATGTTTTCTACATTTTCGAATGTAGGTGTTGAAAATCTAAATTTCACAAAATTAGACGAGTAAGGTATTGTAATTTTTTTGTTGTTAGTTATTTTTGAACCGGTATATATTATTCCTTCCGCGGTTGTGAAATTTTGAATAAACACCATTGGTTTATCATTTATATTGTTTAATTGATTAGAATCGTAATGTGCTAATCCTTCAGTTAGTCCAATAAAGATGTTTTTTGAGTTCAATGTGTTTATAGACAGGTTGTTATAAACTAGGTATTGGGTAAAATTTAAAAAAGGAGTTATGGTATTAGTGTATGTTCCGTCAGTATTCTTTTTTAAAACACCTAATGTCTCTTTAATTACATACCAAATATTTCCTGTTCTATCTTCAACAATTGTATTTGTTCGTGGAATTTTTTTAAAAATTTTTGTAAAAAAAACATTTGGCTCGAATGAATTTTTTTCATTTGAATAAGTATAAAAATGATTGTTATGTTGAAAATAAATTAAGTTTTTAATGCTTTGCACGCTGGTGATTCCTTTGTCTATACTAGATAGCTTTGTATGTGTTTTTACATTTAAAAAATTTAAGCAAGCAGGGTCTAATTTTAGCTGATATAATTGATTGTCTTTTTTAACCCATAAATTAGATTTGTCAATCTCAAACTCACCTACGGATTTTGAAAAGCCTTTAATTTGGTTTTTTAAAACCCAATTTCCATTACTATTTTCTAATAATGAAAAACCATCATAATTAGATGCTATTATTTTATCAGGTTTACCAGGAACACTTTTAAAGCTCCAATATCCTATATTGTCAAGTGTTCTAGATATTGAATTGCCATTTAATATAAATGCACCTCTGTTATGGGCGCAAAATAAGGTGTTATTTATTAGTTGTAAGTTCCAAGCTTGACCTTCTGATCCTTTAATAAGTTCAAAGTCCTCTTCATTAAATGGTATTTTCCAACTATGATAGAATACACCTTGATTAGTGGCAACATATAAAATATTATTATGCACAATTGTAGCGTAAACGGTACTTAAATTGTAGCTTGAACCAAAAAATGTAAAAGGAGAATTTTCGTTTATAAATGAGATTCCGTTATCCAGTCCTAGCCAAAGGTTGTTATTTCTATCGACAAATGAAGTTAATGAAGTATTATTTTGCAACCCCTTTTTCCTGTTGATATGTTGAATGATTTTTCCGGTACTATTACATATAATTACACCATCAACGACTGAATTAAGTACAATGTGATTATTTTTCATAATTGTACCACCAAGACCACTATTCTTTTTTATGAATACATTAGCCTCTGTTTCCCATGGTATTATTTTATTGTTTTGATAAATAAAGAGTCCCTTGTCTAATGTACTAATAATGATCTTATTATTATCTATTGGAAACATTCCCCATACTTCAGTATCGTTAAGTAGAGTGGAGTTTGGAATTGGTGTTAATTTTCCATTTGTATATTTTAAAATCCCTTTGTTTATATCTTGAAAATATAAAGTGTTTTTTACAAGAAAAGAGAATTGAAATCGCGTGGGTGCCTTAAGTATTTTTAAGCGGTTGTTTTTGTATATATAGGCGGCGTTGAACGATTGAAAAACAACTTCGTTTTTAAGTTTGTGAATTTTCCAGATAATATCAATTGAATTATTATTTTTTGCTTTTAGGAATTTAGATAATGAAAAATACATTAATCTCCCATTACTATCTGGTTTGAAAAAACCAAATTCATTGTAACCTCCAACAAATATTTTTCCAGATGAATGTGTTTTTAAAGATCTTACAACGGATTTGTTAGGTAACTCGTATTTTGACCAAACGGTTCCGTCAAACATGAATAATCCGTCATTGTTGGCAAAATATAAATTGTTATTAGTGTCTTGGTCAATATTCCAGTTCTGGGTACCTCCCTTATAATCTGATCTTTTGTAGTTTCTAATTTT
>JAGNSF010000193.1 GCA_017988155.1 Flavobacterium sp.
AATCAATTTTTTAAAAAAATTTAAGTATCAAGGGTTTAATTTTTTTTGTTAAATTTTTTTTACTGAGCGTAGATTTTTACCCCAAGAGAAAATAAAATAAGTTTGTATGTAGGCGTAAAATTTTTATTATTATTAAATAACTTCATACCCTTCTGGCTCATTTGGCTATACTGTGGTACTTTTGTACCGCGATGGCGTGGGTTCGATTCCCATTTTTGTCTATATAAATTTTTTTTTTCTTTCCTGTTAAAAAAGGAACTAAGAAAACTCGTGTGGAACTTGCAAAGTCACTGGTGATTTCGTGAGTTTTCTACGGTGTGCACTCCAGGAGCATTAATTTTTCAACTCTTAAACTGAGTTTTAAACTTTTAAATTCACAGTGTACAACAAAAGTGAGCAACTTTGTAGCAAAAAAAGAAAAAATAAAAAAAAAAGCAAAACAAAAAATTTGCAATGAGCCAAACAACAAAAATACCTAAACATTTGAGGCACAGAAATTCGAGGAAGAAAGCTAGCACCCTAAAAGGGATACTGACAGCTACACCGGGAAGTACACCAGAGCAACATCGTTCGGGACAGCATGCAGAAACAACACCACCAAACACGCCTACGAAGTCACATTTGAGACAGGAACAGCAAGGAAGCCCACCACCAAGCATACCAGGAAATAACTTTGGGGTATCTGTAAATAATCTCTCCCGTGAAGAAATGGAACAAAGACTTAAAAGTATTGAGGATGAGATATCTAAAAGGAAAGAAAGGGAAAGTACATCACCAAGCACAGCACCAAGCACAGCACCAAGCACAGCACCAAGCACAGTAAGCATACCAGGAACAAAGTTCTCCCTTGAGGAAGTGAATCAAATACTTAAACAAATGGATGAGGAACGATTGGAAAAGGGAGAAAGCGAACATAACAAACGTATCCAACAAGAAATAACAGAAAATGCACTGGAGCTACAAAAGAAACTAGAAAAAGAACAAACGGAAAAGGTTGTTGAAGATTTAATGTATTTTTGCCAAATCGGTTCTAGCAAGAAGAGGAAAAAGCCGACCAAACAGTTCATTGAAAAGAAAAAGCAGTTGACAGAAGCAGCAATGAAATGTAGGGAGAATTTCAATAAACATATTGGTGAAGTTGTAAAAGTTCAGGAAAGCAGTATTTCAATTGGGGAAGCGCAAGTCCATGAAGTGGAACTAACCAATTACATCGATGATGACATGGAAACCGAGCAAAATTTTGATATACTTAAATCATCAGCCAGAAAATACAATGCAATGGAGAAAGAAGAGCAAGACAAAAAACTTTTGCAAGAAGTAAGTCTCAAAAACATCAGATCTGCAAAAGTTTCAAGAAATTCCCCCACTTTTGACGAACAGATGGATTGGTACACCGAACTGCTTAACCACTCAAATTTGACTACATTAATTTGTTGGATAAATATTGGTTATTTGGTGGACAACAAAGTCAAAGAGCTCGCTAAACTCAAAAAGCAAGGACTAGAAAAACATGTTACTGTCGATACTTACATTAAACGAAAAGTGAAAGGAAGAGGCAAGGCAAGTTGGTTCCAGAGAAGAAGAGCCCTTTACCTCTTAGTTCTAAAACTTCCAGAAGTGGTGTTTTATTTTTTGGGCAACAATTCTGTCATTAATTGCCCCACTGCATTATTGAAAATTGCTACAAAATTGGGTAATTACATCGAGGAAAATTCAGGAAAGAGGGAAGAGGTTACAGATATTCATGAGGTCCCATCTGAAATTATGGATGCAATGCCTTTTGGAATCCAAAAAGAGCACAACTATAGATCAACAAGAATGGAGACTGGAAACAACAACACCAACGCCAACGCCAACGCCAACGACAAAGATGACAAGGAAGAAAGTGCATCTGAAGAGAACAACGACGTCAATATCGATGAACCACTATCACCCAGAAGTAAAAGAAGGAACAACGACGATGGCGGTGATGGCGGTTCATCATCAGAGGGGAAAAATGACAAAGATGATGAAAGTGGTAATTAAATCCACATTTGTTGTTTATGAATAAAAAAATTGAGCCAAATTATTTTTAATTTAATTTTTTGTAGATGCTGCCATTGATGCTATGAAAATGAGTGATGTTAATGATCTTTTAAAACTTTATTTTCCAGAAGAAGCGGACGAAGAGTCTGATAATACCAGTAAAAAAGATGAAGAATCCGAAGATAATGATCCCAATAAAAAAGACTCTGATTTAAATAAGTTTGTTGAAGAAGCGGACCCATTGAGGATATTTTTCAATTCAGACGCGGCAATGGATAATTTTAATACCACATTTAACAACGTGAAAAAATGAACTGTTTAATAATTGAAAAAAAATAATAAACAAAAAAAGGGTTTCCCACCCGAACAAATATTTGTGTACTTTTTAATTTGATATCTTTAACAACATTACCCAATTGGATAGCCCAGTGAGTTGGACACCTTGGTCATTTAGTATTTTAATGTCCAAATATTGAATATCCGAGGTACTTACGTGTGGTTTGAGATAAAATTGGGAATGGGCATAAAATTGGATAACTTCACCTTTATTAACATTATTGGGCACAACAAATGAAGTATTTGGGATATTTGGGTTTGATGTTAAACAACCAGCCGGGATTCCTGCAATATTGATAAAAATGGAAGAGTCATACAATTTTGGTCCGTAAATAGCTGTATAAGTATTTGTCCCTGTGTATTGTTGCAATAAAAAGCCCAATTTTTGACCTATCGAGTTGGTGACGCCAAAGTCCAAAGTAAAGTTGGAAGGCGCTGAAATAGTAATAAGATTAGTCACATCATTGTAGTTTATCACTGGGGTAATTGCATTTAACAGTGTTGCCAATGTTTGAAGCAAATCGGTCAAATTGTAACACCCAGGAGGCACAGTAATTGGTGCACTATTGAGCGCAAATTTGTTATTTGTCAAATTAATATTGTAATATGTGTTTGGGATTTGAGCAAAATCAAGTTCCATACAAGTTGGCTGTATTAATTTAGCCAATTTTATGCGGCAATTTGATGGGCCTGTATTTGCATAGTCCTCGCGGTCCTCAGATGAAAAATAAAATTTATGGTATGTAGACATTATTTTTTAATTAGTTAAAAAAAATATTGTTTTTTTAATTATTTCAATTTCTTCACTTGTTAACATTCAATACCCCGTTATTCAACTTCAAAACGTTGTATTCGTACCCATACACGTCAACGCGGTAACTGGTATTTGCGAATCCAGCAGGAGTATAAAGTCTCAAAATCTCATTTGTATTGAATTTGTAAAATCCTACTTGTGCCCCGTTATTAGCCGCCTCGATGCTGAGAGCAAAAGGAACAACATAGAACTGTTTACTGTTAAGAATATCACCAGAAAACATCAAAGAATCATATTTATGCATTTCATTGGTTGTTTTGATTCCGACAATTGTATTATCTTGGTCCAATAATTCAAATGAGTCAATTGCCAAAAATGAATTAATATTTGCGCTACTGATTGGATTGGTACGAATCACAAAGAACAAATAAGCATAAAGCCCGTTAGCACTGGTTAATCTGATGTCATATTGGCTCGATGCAGTCATTGCAAGAGTTTGAGACGCAATACGGACAGGATTCAAAAATCTAAATTTAAAAAGTCCATGAGATTTCCTTTTTTGTTCAAGCGCTTCAAGTGCCCCGCTCAATTGTTGAGTAATTTGAATAACATCGCACA
>JAGNSF010000030.1 GCA_017988155.1 Flavobacterium sp.
GAAAAAGAATTTGCAAGATATTTGAATTTCGCAATTGCCTCTTGTTCAGAAGTAGAATATTTATTATTACTCACTTTTGATTTGAAATATTTAAACTCTGAAATCCATCCAATTTTAGAAACAAAAGTCGTTCAAATTAGAAAACAGATTTATCAATTAAGACTAAAATTAAATCAATAAATTTAGTGCAGTTTTAGCCCAAAGCACAAGGCCCAAGGCAGACTGCCAAAAAACAAAGAAAAATGGCATACGATAAATTTAATATTCTTAGAAGTAGTGCGGTGCCACTACCTATAGAAAACGTAGATACTGATCAAATTATACCAGCACGTTTCTTAAAAGCCACTAAACGTGAAGGTTTTGGTGATAATCTTTTCAGAGACTGGAGATACAATGGAGATGATTCTCCAAAAGCAGATTTCGTTTTAAACAATTCAACGTACAGCGGAAAAATCCTTGTGGGTGGTAAAAACTTCGGTTCAGGTTCTTCAAGAGAACATGCAGCTTGGGCAGTTTACGATTACGGATTCAGAGCAGTAGTATCGAGTTTCTTTGCAGATATTTTCAAAGGAAATTGTTTGAATATTGGCGTACTTCCCGTTCAAGTAAGTTCAGAATTTGCTGAAACTATTTTCAAGGCTATTGAAGCAGATCCTAACACTGAATTGGAAATTAATTTACCAGCACAAACGATTACTTTATTGGCTACTGGTCAAAGTGAATCATTTGATATCAATGGGTACAAAAAGAACAATATGATCAACGGTTTTGATGATATTGATTACTTACAAAGTATGAAGGAAGAGATTGTTGGGTTTGCCAACCAATTGCCTTACTAAAACAAATTATGATTTTAGAAGCAGCTATGCTTTTTGTAAAAAAAGAGCAACAATCACTTTTTGAAAAAGATTTTAAAATTGCTTCAAAATATATCAGTTCGATTGAAGGATATCTTGGACATAGTTTAAGCAAATGCATAGAACAAGAAAACAAGTATATTTTACTAGTTGAATGGGAAAAATTAGAAGATCATACCATTGGATTTAGAGAATCGGAAGTTTATTTAAAATGGAAAAAATTGTTACATCATTATTACGATCCGTTTCCGATTGTGGAGCATTTTGAGACAATATAAAAAGATTACTAAATCATTTAGCAATCAACAAAACAAACAACTTGCAAACACTTAGTTAGTGTTTGCAAGTTGTTATTTAATAATTTAGGTAAGTTTTACTATACCAATTGATATGGGAAAAAGAAAAATTGAAATAATGGACACGACACTTCGCGATGGAGAACAAACATCGGGAGTATCCTTTTCTGCTGCAGAAAAATTAACCATTGCACAATTATTGCTTGAAGAATTACATATTGATCGTATCGAAATTGCTTCGGCGCGCGTGAGCGAAGGCGAATTTCAAGGAGTGAAAGGCATTATGGAATGGGCTTCTGCCAAAGGATATACGGATAAAATTGAAGTATTATCTTTTGTAGACGGCGGCGTTTCTATCGAATGGATGAAAAAAGCAGGAGCTAAAGTTCAAAATCTATTGACCAAAGGTTCGCTTAACCATTTGACCCATCAATTAAAGAAAACACCCGAACAACATTTTGCTGAAATTGCACAAGCAATCGCTTTGGCAAAAGAAAATAATATTGAAACCAACGTCTATTTAGAAGATTGGAGCAACGGAATGCGCAATTCGCCTGACTATGTATTTCAATATTTGGATTTTTTGACCCAACAACCGGTTAAAAGAATCTTATTGCCAGATACTTTGGGAGTGTTAATTCCGTCGGAAGTATCTAAATTTATTTCAAAAATCACGGCAAGATATCCTAACACTCATTTTGATTTTCACGCTCATAACGACTACGATGTAAGCGTGGCTAATGTTATAGAAGCCGTCAAAGCTGGTATTCATGGATTACATGTTACCGTAAACGGAATGGGAGAACGTGCAGGAAACGCACCTTTGGAAAGTACCGTAGCCGTAATCAACGATTTTATGCCTGAAGTAAGTATCAACGTAAAAGAATCATCTTTGTACTCCGTGAGTAAGTTGGTTGAAACCTTTACAGGCTACAGAATCCCAGCCAACAAACCGATTGTAGGCGACAACGTTTTTACTCAAACTGCAGGAATTCACGCAGACGGTGACAACAAAAACAACTTGTATTTCAATGATTTACTTCCAGAACGTTTTGGAAGAAAAAGAAAATATGCCTTAGGAAAAACTTCGGGCAAAGCCAATATCGAAAAAAACCTTCAAGAATTAGGATTAAAACTAAACCAAGAAGACTTAAAACTAGTTACTCAACGAATTATCGAATTGGGTGACAAAAAAGAAACGGTTACCAAAGAAGATTTACCATATATCATCTCCGATGTTTTGGATAGCCAAACCTATGAAGAACGTATTACTGTGGAATCCTACGTATTAGTTCATGCTAAAGGAATGCGTCCTTCGACTACGCTTTGTCTGAAAATTGACGGAGAAGTTATCGAGGAAAATGCACAAGGCGACGGACAGTTTGATGCTTTTATGAATGCGTTAGCTAAAATTTACAAAAGTAAAAAAATGAGTTTGCCAAAATTAATCGACTACGCTGTGAGAATTCCTCCTGGAAGTAGCTCGGATGCGTTGTGCGAAACCATTATTACTTGGACCAACAACGGAAAAGAATTCAAAACCCGCGGTTTGGATTCGGATCAAACTGTTGCCGCTATTGTGGCGACTCAAAAAATGCTGAATGTTGTCAGCATCTAATGTACATAGAACGAAAAATAAATAACACGAAAAATAATACCAAATGAAATTCAATATTGCTCTTTTAGCCGGAGACGGAATAGGACCAGAAGTAATTAATGAAGCTGTAAAAGTTTCGGATGCTATTGCAAAAAAATTCAATCACGAAATCAACTGGGCACCAGCATTAACAGGTGCTTGCGCTATCGATGCTGTTGGCGTTCCTTATCCTGATGAAACACACGAAATCTGTATGAAAGCCGATGCGGTTTTATTTGGCGCTATTGGACACCCAAAATACGATAACGATCCATCAGCAAAAGTACGACCTGAACAAGGTTTGTTATTGATGCGTAAAAAATTAGGTTTGTTTGCTAATGTGCGTCCTACTTTTACTTTTCCATCTTTAATTGACAATTCTCCTTTAAAAAGAGAGCGCATTGAAGGAACCGATTTAGTATTCTTAAGAGAATTAACTGGTGGGATTTACTTTGGTGAAAAAGGAAGAAAAGACAACGGCGAAACTGCTTTTGACAACTGTGTTTACACCAGAGCTGAAGTACAACGTTTGGCTAAAAAAGGATTCGAATTAGCCATGACACGTTCTAAAAAATTATGTTGTGTGGACAAAGCCAACGTATTAGAAACGTCTCGTTTGTGGAGAGAAACCGTTCAAGCAATGGAAAAAGACTATCCAGAAGTGGAAGTTTCGTATGAATTTGTAGATGCTGTTGCAATGCGTTTGGTACAATGGCCTAATTCGTATGACGTATTAATTACTGAAAACTTATTTGGAGACATTTTAACGGATGAAGCATCTGTTATTTCAGGATCAATGGGATTAATGCCGTCGGCATCTGTGGGAGAACACACTTCGTTATACGAACCTATTCACGGATCGTATCCACAAGCTACCGGATTGAATATAGCTAATCCATTGGCTACTATTTTATCAGCAGCCATGATGTTTGAAGATGCTTTCGGATTAAAAGATGAAGCTGAAGCGATCAGAAACGTAGTCAACAAATCATTAGAAGAAGGAATTGTTACCGAAGATTTAGCTCCAAAAGGATCAAAAGCCTACAAAACAAGCGAAGTAGGAGATTGGTTAGTGGCTAATTTATAATTCACAAACTGATTAAAAATAAAAAAGGTGTCAATTTTCATTGACACCTTTTTATATATAAAGAAAAAATATTAATATCCTCCTCTACCTCCACGGTCTCCACCGCCACGGTTGTTTCCGTAACCTCCGCGTGAATCTCCACCACGGTTGTTGTTAAAACTTCTTCTTTCGCCTTCTGGTTTCGGCTCAGATTTGTTTACTACGATTGAACGTCCTTGAACAGTAGCACCATTCAATTCGTCAATTGCTTTTTGAGCTTCCTCGTCACTTGGCATTTCAACAAAACCAAAACCTTTACTTCTACCAGTAAATTTATCAGTAATTATTTTAACTGAATCTACTGCTCCGTAAGCCTCGAAAGACTCTCTTAAATCTGCTTCCTCAATACTGAATGGAAGACTTCCCACAAAAATGTTCATATAAACTTGTTTAATTAAGTGACAAATGTAGTCTTAATAAATCCTAATCTACTATTAATATACTTATTTATGATATATTTATCAAAAACACTGCTCAAGGTCAATGAATTAGGCGTAAAAAAAAGTTAAACAATTAACAATTAATAAAACAGAATTCGAATTAGCATTTTTAAATAAAAAATGTATCTTTGCACCCTTAATTAACAGAGGTCGAGTACCTCAAAATTTAATCATAAGATTATGTCAGTAAAAATTAGATTACAAAGACACGGTAAAAAACAAAAACCGTTTTACTGGGTAGTAGCAGCTGATGCTCGCTCAAAAAGAGATGGTAAATACTTAGAGAAAATCGGTACTTACAATCCAAACACTAACCCTGCAACTATCGAATTAAACTTGGATAGCGCTGTAAAATGGTTGCACAATGGTGCACAACCAACAGATACTGCAAAAGCAATTCTTTCTTACAAAGGTGCTTTATTGAAACACCACCTTGATGGAGGTATTCGTAAAGGAGCTTTAACTCAAGAACAAGCTGATGCTAAATTAGCTGCTTGGTTAGAAGCAAAAGCTGGTAAAGTAGATGCTAAAAAAGATGGTTTATCAAAAGCGCAAGCTGATGCTAAAGCAAAAGCTTTGAAAGCAGAAAAAGAAGTAAATGCAAAACGTTTAGCTGCAGCGGCTCAAGCTGAAGCTGATGCTATTGCTGCTGCAACTCCTGCTGTTGAAGAAGAAGTTGTTGCTGAAGAAGAAGTAGCTGTTGAGGCTGCTGCTGAAGAAGTTGTTGAAGCTCCTGCTGAGGAAGTAGCTGTTGAAGCTGTTGCTGAAGAAGTTGTTGAAGCTCCTGCTGAAGAGGCTCCTGCTGCTGAAGAAAATAACGAAACAACTGAAGCATAAATTCTCTAAGCGACAATGCGTAAAGAAGATTGTTTCTATTTAGGTAAAATCGCTAAAAAATTTAGTTTCAAGGGGGAAGTCTTAGCCTATTTAGACACAGACGAACCCGAGTTATACGAAAATCTGGAATCAGTGTTTGTTGAATGCAACAAACACTTGGTTCCTTTTTTTATTGAAACCTCTTCGATTCATAAAAACGACTTTCTTAGAGTTCGTTTTGAAGATGTAACTACAGAAGAAGAGGCCGAAGCTCTATTAGGTAATGACCTTTACCTCCCATTAAGTATGTTGCCTAAATTAAGTGGTAATAAATTCTATTTTCACGAAGTAATCGGATTTGAAGTAGAAGACCAACGCCTTGGTGTAGTTGGAAAAATTCAATCCGTTAACGATTCTACCGCACAACCTCTTTTTGAAGTGCTCCACGGTGCTGTTGAAATTCTAATTCCAATGATTGACCATTTCTTGGTACAAATTGATCGCGAAAACAAAAAAGTAGTGATGAATTTACCAGAAGGATTGATTGAAATGTACCTTTAAGCCATTTTAGATTCGCTGCGCTTTTAGATTAATAGAATCGTCTGCGACTTTAGAAAAAATCTAAATTGTCTAATATTCTAAAAAATCTAAGTTGTCTAAATTCCAATTCAAACAATTTTCACTCGAGCAAGATCAATGCGCAATGAAAATTGGCACTGATGGTGTTTTATTAGGTGCTTGGGCGCCAGTGGAAGAAAATCCCTTTAGTGTTTTAGACATTGGAACTGGAACCGGAATTATTGCATTGATGCTAGCGCAACGCTCTAATGCAGCACAAATTGATGCTTTGGAAATTGAAGAAAACGCATATGAACAAGCGACGGATAATTTTGAAAATTCGCCTTGGAACGATCGCTTATTTTGTTTTCATGCTGGTTTAGATGAATTTATGGATGAGCCGGAGGACGAGTACGATTTAATTGTATCTAATCCGCCGTTTTATGCCGAAGACTATAAAACCAATGATGAACAAAGGGATTTAGCTCGTTTTCAAGACGCACTCCCTTTTGAAGATTTGATTGAAGCTGCTGATTTATTATTATCCGAAAACGGAATTCTAGCAGTCATTATTCCTTTTAAAGAAGAAGAGCGATTTTTGGCCTTAGCCCATGAATTTGAATTGTATCCAACAAAAATTACGCGTGTTAAAGGAACACCAACTACTGAAATCA
This sequence comes from Flavobacterium sp., assembly GCA_017988155.1. Taxonomy (GTDB): domain Bacteria; phylum Bacteroidota; class Bacteroidia; order Flavobacteriales; family Flavobacteriaceae; genus Flavobacterium. The sequence goes on from JAGNSF010000030.1 coordinate 6,404, forward strand.
AACGCAGTTTATTGGCTTTTAAACGTTTTGAATTACCTACTTTACATTCAGATGAGTTAATCATCGAAACAGCACGCCATCAATACACTACAGAATACATCGAACTGACACAAGAGTTTTACTTGAAAATGTAATTTTTTAAAAATATAACAATTTAATTTTATTTTGTTATATTTCTTTATGTAAATTTGTTTCACTAAAATTTCTAACGATGAAGCCAGACTTATTTCAAGCACCCGATTATTACCACTTAGATGATTTATTAACTGAGGAACACAAATTAGTTCGTGATTCGGCTCGAGCTTGGGTAAAACGTGAGGTTTCACCAATAATCGAAGAATATGCACAACGTGCTGAATTTCCTAAACAAATCATCAAAGGCTTAGGCGAAATTGGCGGATTTGGCCCTTACATTCCAGAAGAATATGGAGGTGCGGGACTAGACCAAATATCGTATGGCTTAATCATGCAAGAAATAGAACGCGGGGATTCGGGAGTGCGTTCTACCTCATCGGTACAATCATCTTTAGTAATGTACCCCATTTGGAAATATGGTAACGAAGAACAAAGACAAAAATATCTACCAAAATTAGCCACTGGAGAATTTATGGGTTGTTTTGGTTTAACTGAACCCGACCATGGTTCAAATCCTGGCGGAATGACAACTAATTTTAAAGACAAAGGAGACCATTATGTACTGAATGGTGCCAAAATGTGGATTTCTAATGCCCCGTTTGCAGATATTGCGGTAGTTTGGGCAAAAAATGAAGAAGGACGCATCCATGGTTTAATTGTTGAACGCGGTATGGAAGGTTTTACTACTCCAGAAACACACAACAAATGGTCACTTCGTGCTTCTTCTACAGGAGAGTTGATTTTTGACAATGTAAAAGTACCTAAAGAAAACCTATTGCCTAATAAATCAGGCTTAGGCGCTCCGCTGGGCTGTTTGGATTCAGCTCGTTATGGGATTGCATGGGGCGCTATCGGTGCAGCTATGGATTGTTATGACACAGCTTTGCGTTATGCTAAAGAAAGAATTCAGTTTGACAAACCCATTGCTGGAACTCAATTACAACAAAAAAAATTAGCTGAAATGATTACCGAAATCACTAAAGCACAATTGTTGACTTGGCGTTTAGGAGTTTTAAAAAATGAAGGAAGAGCTACTACAGCACAAATATCAATGGCGAAACGAAATAATGTAAATATGGCCATACACATAGCGCGCGAAGCAAGACAAATGCTTGGTGGTATGGGGATTACGGGGGAATATTCTATAATGCGACACATGATGAACTTAGAATCCGTAATCACGTATGAAGGTACACACGATATTCATTTATTAATCACTGGAATGGATATTACTGGACTATCTGCTTTTAAGTAAAACAAACAGTTATTAAAGTATTCATAAAATCGATAGTAAAAGCTTCTTGGAAACAAGAAGCTTTTCTATTTTTACAAAAAAAAATCACACCAATGAATATCGAAACTATTAACAACAGTATTCAATCTCATAAAGAGTCGTTATTACAACATCCTTTATATTCTAAAGTACAAACCATTGAAGACTTGCACCGTTTTTTAGAAAGTCACGTATATGCCGTTTGGGATTTCATGTCACTTTTGAAAGCATTGCAATCCAAATTAACATGTACAACTACACCTTGGTTTCCAACAGTCAATACCGAAACTCGTTATTTAATCAATGAAATTGTTGTAGCCGAAGAAAGTGATCTAACTTTGGATGGCCGACGCCAAAGCCATTTTGAAATGTATTTAGAGGCAATGCAAGATTGCGGTGCCAATACAACTGAAATGGAGCGTTTTTTAGTCAATCTCAGTTCGTTAAACAATATTTTTGTAGCCATTAAAACCAGTGACTTACATCCCAACATAAAAGCTTTTTTAGATTTTACATTTAGAGTCATCGAAGAAGGGAAAGCTCACGAAATTGCTGCGGCATTCACTTTTGGAAGAGAAGATTTAATTCCAAGTATGTTCACTGCAATTTTGAAAAACTTTCAAGCTAATTTCCCTGAAACCGACTTGAAAAAACTAATCTACTATTTTGAAAGACATATCGAATTAGACGCAGACGAACACGGACCAATGGCTATGGGAATGATTACTGAATTATGTGGTAACGATTCTAAAAAATGGAGTGAAGTAGAGCAAATATCGGTTTTAGCTTTAGAGAAGCGCATTGGATTGTGGGATGCAATTGAAGAAAGTTTAGCACTAAAAGCAGAATTAGCATAACAAACTAAGCAACATAAAAACCAAAAAAAGCGAGAAAAATTTCTCGCTTTTTTTATTAACTTTCTGGAGCCAATTCTAACTCCAATCCTTCAAGACTTTCCGTTATTGGGATTTGACAGCCCAATCGGCTATTGGATTTCACATAAAATGCCTCAGACAGCATCGCCTCTTCATCATCTCCTTTTTCTGGCAAAGGCACATCGTTTAATACATAACATTGACAAGAAGCACACATCGCCATTCCACCACAGGTTCCTTCAACTGGAAGCTCATAGGCTTTACACAATTCCATGATATTCATCGCCATATCTGTTGGCGCTTGCAATTCATGTACCACTCCTTCTCTGTCTTTAATCTTAATTAAAACGTCCATTTTTATTTATTCTATAGTTGTGTGTATTGTATTCTAAAAACAAACGTAAATTAAAGAACGTTTACGACAGTTTCTATTTGGGGAACATATTTTTTAATTGTAGTCTCTACTCCCGCTTTTAAGGTCATTTGATTGACACTACAGCTTGTACACGCTCCTTCTAATCGAACTTTAACATGCTTATCCTCTTCAATTTCGACTAATGAAATATCTCCACCATCTGAATTCAAAAAGGGTCTAATTTCTTCTAAGGCCTTTAAAACATTAGCCAGTACTTCTTCTGTTGTCATATCTTCAAAATTATTTTTTAACTGCTGAACAACCTGCCATAGTTGTAATTTTAATTGCTTCAGTGGCTGGCAAACTTTCATTCCTAGCAACAGTTTGCTGTACTACATTTCGTGTAATTTCTTGGAAAACCGACTCAATTACAGATCCTTCTTGCATTGCTGCAGGGCGTCCATAATCTCCCGCTTCACGAATGGATTGAACAATTGGCACTTCGCCAAGGAATGGCACATTCAAATCAGTTGCTAAATTTTTAGCTCCTTCTTGTCCAAAAATGTAGTATTTATTGTTCGGTAATTCTTCCGGTGTAAAATAGGCCATGTTTTCAATAATTCCTAAAACAGGAACATTGATAGCTTCTGATAAAAACATAGAAACTCCTTTTTTGGCATCTGCCAAAGCTACTGCTTGAGGTGTACTCACAACAACAGCACCAGTAATAGGCAAGGATTGCATAATAGAAAGGTGAATATCTCCTGTTCCTGGAGGTAAGTCAATTAAAAGAAAGTCCAATTCTCCCCAATCTGCATCAAAAATCATTTGATTTAATGCTTTAGCAGCCATTGGTCCACGCCAGATCACTGCTTGACTTGGAGAAGTAAAAAATCCTATTGATAAGATTTTTACTTCATAACTCTCAATGGGTTTCATTTTGGATTTACCATCTACTTCAATAGAAATAGGTTTTTCATTTTCAACGTCAAACATAATTGGCATGGATGGCCCGTAAATATCTGCATCTAAAACTCCGACAGAAAATCCCATTCTAGCCAATGATACGGCTAAATTAGCTGTAGTAGTTGATTTTCCAACACCTCCTTTTCCAGAAGCTACGGCAATAATGTTTTTAATTCCAGGAATAGCTTTTCCTTTGATTTCAGGTTTATCTGCCACTTCCACTTTACTATTTACTTTGACTTTAGCATCTGGAGAAACTAAATCATGTATTGTTTTTTTAATGTCGTCTTCCGCTCTTTTTTTAATATGCATCGCGGGAGTATGCAATAGTAAATCTACTACCACCTCATCTCCAAAAGTGATCACATTAGTAATAGCTCCGCTCTCTACCATGTTTTTCCCTTCACCAGCAATAGTAATTGTTTCAAGTGCTTTAAGAATCTCTTTTCTATCTAATTTCATTTTGTTTTTTCCAAAAATTATGTAGTTAAAGTAAATAGCATAAAATCCATTTATTTAAACTGAATATGAATTGCAAATATAACAGATTCTATTCTTATTTTACCGATTTTGGATTGGATTTATTGATAATCAAATCAATACTTATTATTTGAATAAAGGTAGTGATTGAGGCTTATTGTTGCATTTTGGGTTCCCAAAAATGAGACTCAAAATTAATGATTTGATTGTCTCTAACTTCAATACCTTCGTTTTCTAATAATTGTTGCATCAAATTGGTTCCGTCAAAATGTAATTTACCTGTTAGCAATCCTTTTCGATTCACCACTCTGTGTGCAGGAACATCTTCTAAATGATGTGATGCATTCATTGCCCAACCAACCATTCTTGCCGAACGGGCAGTACCTAAAGCTTTAGCAATAGCACCATAGGATGTCACTTTCCCATAAGGAATTTGTCTTACTATAACATAAACACGCTCAAAGAAGTTGTCGCTATCTTTTGCCATACTAAAAGTTAATTCCAATAATAATTAATAATATTGAACAAGGTTATTAATGCCACTACTCCTGTAATACTCCCTATGATTTTATTCATGTTTTGCATAAAAAAATCAGTTTTATTTTCAATCGTACTAAAGAAAGAGATATAGGTATAAAAAACAAGAAAAGACCCCAATACTGCTCCTAGTACAAAAACAAAAATAGAAAATGGCTCAAATACAAAAAAGCCAAAAGAAGCTAACGATAAACTAACAACAACATAATACGGAATTGGAAAGAAATTTAAAGCCGACAACAACATTCCTAGAAAAAAACGAGTGGAAGTTCGTTGTTTTTTTATTTTCCCTTTGATTTTTTGAGGCGGTTTGGCAATAGCCAAAAAATAGACGGTTAAAAGTATGAAAATACCACAGCCAATTTCTCTAAGCAGCACCACTACTTGTGGTCGCTCTCCGATAAATTGCGCAAATAGTATTGCTAAACAAACTTGTAAAACAATAATAAGTAGTGCTCCAACTACAAACCAAAGGGCAGCACGTTTCCCTTCTTTAATCTTGACTTTAGCGGCAGTCATATTGATTAATCCAGGAGGAAAAATCCCTATAAGTGCACTGATGAACCCAAAAAATAATGCGGAAATAATAGTCATATAGTGCTTTGTTTCAGTACCAATGTGTTGCTTTTACTTCAATAACTGAAACCGAAACGACACTATTTAATTTTAAATCGAATATACGTAATTGCTTTGTTAATCTCTAAATATTGTTTTTCATAAAAAGTTTGAAAAGCGGTTACCTCTTCGGGACTCCCTTCGTTTTTATACACATTATGATTTGCATACAATACTTCGTGACCTTCACCGTGCAATAATCCCAGCGTGTAACCGTGCATGAACTCACTATCTGTTTTTAAATTCATTACGCCCTCTTTCTTTAGGATTTTTTTATACAACTGCAAAAACTCTGAATTAGTCATACGGTGTTTCGTACGCTTGTATTTAATTTGTGGATCTGGAAAAGTAATCCAAATTTCGTCCACTTCATTTTCAGCAAAAATATGATTGATTAACTCAATTTGAGTTCGAACAAATGCGACATTGTGTAAACCTGTTTCTACCGCAGTTTTTGCTCCGCGCCAAAAACGAGCTCCTTTAATATCAATTCCAATAAAATTTTTATTTGGATACCTTTCGGCTAAACCTACGGAGTATTCTCCTTTACCACAACCTAATTCTAAAACAATTGGATTGTCATTTTTAAAAAAGTCGGCATTCCATTTTCCTTTCAAGGGAAATAAATTTCCTACTACTTCTTCTCTGGTTGGTTGAAAAACATTGTTGAACGTTTCGTTTTCCTTGAATCTTTTTAATTTGTTTTTGCTTCCCACTTTTTTAAATCTTTCGGCAAAATTAAGGAAATATATAGGACAAAAGTAGGCTTCTTTAAAATTATCTGATACAAAACAACGAATTAATACTATTCCATTTTAGAACGAAGATTTTGTAAAACCGGTTCCTCAAAAGGTGTTTTAATTGCAATAACTGATTTACTCGTTTCGTTTGGAATTGTCATTGACAAAACATAGTGCTTAATTTTCCATTGATTTCCCTCTTTAATCAAAACCCCTGAGCCTCGACAAATTTTCATTTGCGTGTCTAGAAGTTCGTCAAACCAAGCGGTCTTTCTAGTTGAGTCCATAAAAACATGTCTTTCTAAAGCGGTGAAAGACCATGCTTTTCCTTTATCAAAATGTGGTTTCGCGTATAGTTCGAATTCCTTTTTATTCCAATTTTCAGCTGCATCAGTGCCAATGAAAATAGCATCCTCAGCCATGTGTTCAAAATAAGCAGAAAAATTTGCTTCGGCTGCAGCTTTATGCCATTGGTCAATAACTAATGTAATCTGTTGTTTTTCGTCAAAGGATTGCGCTTTAAGTGACGTACCAATAGCAAATAGCATCACAAAAAAAACAATTTTAAAACAGTTCATAGTTCTCATATATATAGTAATAAATTTTATCGAATTTAATAAAAAAGCTGCCAATATTTTAATTGGCAGCTTTTATTTATATTGATAACTGGACTCCTAATACAAGATTTCTTCCCATATTTGAAATTCCATCTCCTTTAAGTCGCGATAAATGTGCGGTATATTTTTTATCGGTAATGTTGTTTCCATTCAGGTTGATATCTATTTTTGTTTTACCTAAACGAAGCGTCCCTCCTATTCCAAGATTTAAAATACTATAACCTGCCGTTCTGGTTTCGAAGCCACTGATTTTATTTTGGTTAAAGGTAGACACTAAACTAATCGTTGCAAAACCTTCTTTGAGCCATTTTGTATCATTCCACTCCGTACGTAAAGAATTGTTCCAATTATTG
>JAGNSF010000001.1 GCA_017988155.1 Flavobacterium sp.
CTATACCATATGAAGGATTAAATTCAAAAGCAAAACGGTTGTTGTAATTCGAAGAGTAAAAAAAATAAGCGTTTATAACTTCCGGGATTTCAAGAAAACGGGATTGATTTTGAGTTCTTGGTTCATAGAAATCATAGGTTTTTATTGGCCTAGCATTAAAACCACCACCATAATAGTTATTCTTTTTGGTCATAGAATTCAAATTAAAATTCATGATTCCTTGTTGAATTCGACCAGATCTGTTGTCAAATTCTGAATAGAGATTGACGTAGATGTTAAACATGTTAAATGTTTTGGTAGGTGTTAAAATACGGTAACTCCAATTGGAATATAAAGAATGATAATTGCTTTGAAATTGAATTCCCATATCATCTTTATCAAAATCTTTGGATATGTATTCTGCACCTCCTCCATATTGGAATTTTCCACTAGTTTCGCCAAAAGTAATACTTGAACTATACCCCGTTTTGTGATCAATTCCGAAACCATTGATAACACTATATTTATAATCGCCAGTCAAGTTATAGGTATTTTTCTTTGTGTTTAAGTCAAATAAAAGTGCCGAAACATTTCCATCTCGTCCATTTCCATTTCGGGTCACATTGGTATTTATAAACGAAACAGATGAATTGGTTCCAAAACGTTGGTCCAAAACCAAAACGTTATAATTAGCCAAAGGTTCTAACAAGGCTTTACGTGTTGCACCTGTTACATCGTTAGTGATAGTAGCTTCGGTTTTTTCAGTAACAGCATTTAAAACGCCAATTCCTAAACCGTTTTTTGTTCTTCCCGAAACTTTTAAAGCGTTTAGTAAATTAACCTTTGCAGGATATTCGGTGAATGACTCGTTTGAAAATAAGTCAGGGTTAATAGTTGGGCTTCCGCCAATTCTTCGAGAATAAAACAAATCGCCTTTGCTAAACAATTCGGTGCCTTCAGTAAAAAACGGTCTATTTTCATTGAATTGTTGTTCAAAGGGTCCGAGGTTTAGTATTACATTGTCAAAAGTAGTTTGACCAAAGTCCGGCACTAATATGGCATCCAATGTAAAAGCATCATTTATTCCATATTTGATATCCACTCCGCCTTTTATATCTCCTTTTGTTTTTTGAGAAGCATTCGAATTAAGATAAAAAGAAGAATACGGAATTAGAAACAAACGAGTTGGAGTTGTTATGTTTTCAATACCATTCAGAACGCCCTCTTGATTTCCTCTCGAATTAATTTTGTTATCAATTAAATTCCAAGAATAGAAGGTTCGCGCTCTTCTAAAATCCCTTATAAAATTGATTCCCCAAGTTTGTTTTTTCTCAGAAGAAAATCGTAGTGCCGCATACGGAATTCGAATTTCTGCCGTCCATCCAAAGTCAGTAATTTGAGTTTTACTTTCCCAAATAGCATTCCAAGAAGAGTCTTCACCATTAGTTTCGGTAAAAAGAAAATCTTCTTGAACTCCAGAAGCTCCAACAATAAAGCTAAATTCTTGTTGGCCATCATTATAACCATTGATGAAAATACCCATTCGATCTGCTGTTCCAGAATTGTCGCGTTGGCTTAATTCTTTCATGATTTTAGTAGGTTCATCATCATACATGGTAGCAGCAAAATATACCGCTTCATTATCATACACAACACGAACTTCAGTACGATTGTTTTTTGGTTCAGGAGTCCCATTGTCAGGCATCCACATGACAAAATCTTTTGCAACATCCGCTTTTAGCCAAGCTCCTTCATCGAATTTCCCATCAATGATGATTTTTTCAGTAGTAAATTGAGTGGTCAAGGTTTTTTTTTGGCTAAAACCAAAATGGAATACTAATAAAAAAATAAGGCTGTAGGATAATTTCATATTTCAGGGATAATAAGACTATAATAAATGGTACAACGTAATTTATTTAAATAAATTGGATTGTCTTGCATTAGTCTTATTTGTGAAAATTTGTTACAGATTCAATGAACTAATCTAATATAATTATGTTTAGAATTTCTTGTTTATTTTCCATCAAAATTAGTTTTACTATTTACCCCATAACTTTTTTATTCATTAAGAAATGAGGACCAACCTCTTTAATTTCAAATTCAGAGCCCACTATTTCAAACCCCATTTTTTTGTAAAAGCCTACGGCTGAGGTTCTCGCATTGAACCAAATCAGCGTAGCATTCTCGTTCCTACAAAAGTCTTCTGCTTTGTGAACAAGAGTTTCTCCAACACCTTGTTTTTGATGAGAATCTATAACTGCCATACCTCTAATTTGAAAAGACTTTCCAGCTCCTAAATTTAAATTTTCAGCTTCAAATAAAGAGACAACTCCTATGAGTTGATCTGCTGCAAAACACCCAAAATGATGCGTTGAAACTAATTCATCTCCTTCAAAATGACAACTTTCAATGGGTTTGCCAGCTCTTAAAACCAAATGTCTTACGGGATAGGAGTCTAGTGCAGTAATTTTTTTAATAAAATAGTTCATTAATTTCAGAGTGAAGTTAGTGCAAATTAAAGAGATAATAATTTCATACTAAAATATTTATGAAAAAAGGCACAATGATTTTCCTCAAATTTTAATTGTTTAGTTTTTATTTTTTTGAAAAAAACTTGCAATCATGAAAACTTATTATTTATATTTGCACCGTTGTAATGCGAAAGTAGCTCAGTTGGTAGAGCTCCAGCCTTCCAAGCTGGTTGTCGCGAGTTCGAGCCTCGTCTTTCGCTCTAAAGCCTCAAATCTTATTTGAGGTTTTTTATTTAATTTTTTCTGCGAAAGTAGCTCAGTTGGTAGAGCTCCAGCCTTCCAAGCTGGTTGTCGCGAGTTCGAGCCTCGTCTTTCGCTCTTCTAAGCCGAAACTTATGTTTCGGCTTTTTTTATTTCACAAAACGTAAATCGGTTCCGTTTTCTAATTCCTCAGGCTCTTGGTTTTGTTTAAAAAGACGTGCTTTGAGATTACCTTTCAATGTAATCGTTTCTCCTTTTATATCTAACCAACTTCCTTCACGTAATCCTAAAACGGGTATAGAATTGAAGGTATGAAATTCTTTAATTCGATCTTCTCTGCTTTCTCCCATATGATTGGAAGGCTTGTCATTATCGATATAATGCGGATTTAAATTAAAAGGAATCATACCTAAAGTTTGAAAGCTTGGCGGGTAAACTATTGGCATATCATTAGTTGTTTGAATTGTTAATCCCGCAATATTACTACCAGCACTGGTGCCTAAATAAGGTGTACCGTTTTTTAGTTTTTGTGCTAAAACTTCCATCAAATTGTTTTTGTACAATTGGGAAACCAACACAAATGTATTGCCACCTCCTGCAAAAATTCCTTCTGCATTTTGAATTGCTTCTATCGGATTTTCAAATTCATGAATGCCATTTACAGTAATGTTTATTTTGGCAAAAGCCAAGGCTACTTTGGCAGTATACTCGTCGTGAGTCATTCCGCCAGATCGAGCATAAGGAATGAACAGTAAAGTTTTACAATCCTTAAAATGGGCTTGTAGTTCAGGGAATAAGTATTCCAAAAAACCGCTTCCATATACTGTTGAGGTACTTGCTAATAGTATGTTTTTCATCTTAAAACTAATTAATAGAAGAGTAAAGGTACACATTCCCATTTTTTAATTAACAAATATTTACCAACTCATTAGTAATTAATTTGGAGGTCAGACGACTACTTTTGTGCATTACTTTAAGTAATTGGAAATGGCCAACCTATGATTCGTATAATTTGTTTTATTGTTTTTTGGTGTACAACTCAGCTTTTTGGGCAATCCAATATTGTTGTAGAATGTCATGGTAAAGTCAATTCCGACATGTCTAATTTAGAAGGTATTTATGTAATCAATTTAAATAATGAAAATGCCGCTATAACAGATACAAAAGGTTATTTTAGTATTAAAGCAAACGTTGGAGATAATTTGCTTTTTTCTTCAGTTCAATTTAAGTCGGTAAATAAAATAATATCTACACAGGATCTTAGCCATTTATTTTTTGTCAACATGCATCCCATTATGAATGAGTTGAGAGAAGTGGTAGTAAAACGACCATCAGTTTCGGCAGAATCTTTGGGAATTATACCTTATGGTCAGAAAAAGTATACTCCTGCAGAAAGAAAATATGCAGCTGCATCTTCTGGGAGGTTAAATCCCATGGGGTTAGATCCATTATTAAACTATTTTTCAGGACGAACAGCCATGTTAAAGAAAGAACTAGAAGTAGAAAAAAAAGAAGGCTATTTAGTTCAGCTTGAAAACCTATTTGATAAAAATCATTATGTGAATACACTACATATACCTTCGGATTACGTAAAAGGCTTTTTGTATTTTGCGGTAGAAAATCCAAAGTTCACAAGAGTTTTAAAAACCAAAAACCGCACTTCTATTGAGTTTTTGATGAGTGAATTAGCAGTTCAGTATAAAGAAATTATTAAAGCTAATAAGTAGAATTAATGTCATTTGCTGTTTGATTTCATTTGTTGTATCAAAACAATTCCTATTTTTGAAAGATGAAAAAAACAGTACTTCTTACTTTTTTAAGTCTTTTACTTTGCAGCTTTTCGGCTATTGAAGCACATAAATTTTATATGGCAATTTTTCAGGTAAATTACGCTCCTGAGAAAAAGATGCTCCAAGTTACCTCTCGAATTTTTATTGACGATTTGAATTTGGCTCTCGAAAAAAAATACGGTAAAAAAACATTTTTGGGTTCTGAAAAAGAATCGAATGAGGATATAACCAATCTTAAGAAATATTTTACAGAGAATTTGATTTTTAAAGTAAATGGTCAAACAAAATCCGTTCTTTTTTTAAGTAAAGAACTAGAGGGAGACTTATTGATTTGTTATTGTCGCGTAACTGATGTTGCGAAATTTAATTCTGTAGAGATTACCAACACTGTCTTAACACATTGGAATTCAGAACAGCAAAATATTTTGCATTTTAACGTATTTGGTGAAAAGAAAACGTTTCTTTTTACAGCTTCCAACAAAACTGAAGTGTTAAAATTGTAATTATTATTAGTCATTTTGTTTAAAATCATTATTTTCACAAGCTAAAATTCCCCGAAATGAAAAAAATCGCTTTATTATTACTGTTTCCAGTAATTGTATTGGCTCAAGAGAAGCCTGCTGCCGTAGCTCCAAAACAAACTGGAAGGTATGACACGAATAAGTTCAGTCAGATGTACGATTTGTTGGCTACGCCAAATATGTATCGTTCTGCTTCAGGTGCGCCTGGACCAGCCTATTATCAGCAACAAGCAGATTATAAGATTAATATTGAATTAGATGATAAAAATTCAAAATTAATGGGTTCTGAAACGGTAACCTACACTAATAATTCGCCGGATACATTAGAGTATTTATGGGTGCAATTGGATCAAAATCAACAAGCTAAAACCTCTCAAACTCCTTTGGCAGAAAGCCAAAGAATTGACCAGGTGTTGCCAGCAGAAAAATTTGCTTCGGATTATTTAAAACAAAAACCAGATCGTGGATTTCATATCGAATATGTGAAAGATGTTAAGGGAACTCCTTTATTGTATACCATTAACCAAACGATGATGCGAATTAATTTGCCTGTTCCAATGAAGCCAGGAACTACTTTTACCTTTTCTACAAAATGGTGGTACAACATTAACAATTATAGAAAAGAAGGAGGACGTTCGGGTTATGAAGCTTTTGAAAAAGATGATAATAAAATCTATGTAATTGCTCAGTTTTACCCAAGAATGGCAGTATATAATGACGTAGAGGGATGGCAAAATATGCAATTCTGGGGAACTGGAGAGTTTGCCTTGCCTTTTGGAAACTTTGATGTAAATATTACAGTTCCTGCTGACCATATTATTGAAGCTACTGGAGAGTTAACCAACCGTGCTGAGGTATTTACACCAGAGCAATTAAAACGATATGAATTAGCTCAAAGAACTTTTGATAAACCAGTTGTGATTGTTACTCAAGAAGAAGCAACAGCAGCCGAAAAAGGATTTTCAGACAAGAAAAAAACATGGAAATTCAGCGCTAAAAATGTAAGAGATTTTGGAATTGCCTCTTCAAGAAAATTTATTTTTGATGCTATGGCTGTGAAATTAAGTACAAAAACGGTTATGGCTACTTCTGTTTATCCAAAAGAAGCAAATCCGCTATGGGGAGAAACTTCTACACGTACTGTAGCACATACTTTAAAGAGCTATTCGTCTCATACATTTGATTATCCTTATCCAAAAGCGGTTTCTGTTTCGGCAGAAGATCAAGGAATGGAATACCCAATGATTTGTTGGAATTTTGGGCGTCCTGACGAGAATGGCGTAACAAGTGAGCAAGTTAAAAACGGAATGATAGGTGTTGTAGTACATGAAGTTGGACACAACTTTTTTCCGATGATTGTGAATTCAGATGAACGTCAATGGTCATGGATGGATGAAGGTTTAAACTCTTTTATGGAGTACATGGCTGAACAAGAATTAGGGGTTAACTTCCCGTCTAGACGTGGTCCAGCTAAAAACATTGTTCCGTACATGAGCGGTGACCAAAAGTTCTTAGAGCCAATTATGTCTAACTCTGAAACTATTTATCAGTTTGGTAATAATGCATACGGAAAACCGGCAACTGGATTAAATATTTTGAGAGAAACCATTATGGGACGTGAATTATTTGATCATGCTTTTAAAGTATATGCCAACAGATGGAAATTCAAACATCCAACCCCAGAAGACTTTTTTAGAACAATGGAAGATGCTTCTGCTTTTGATTTAGATTGGTTTATTAGAGGTTGGTTTTACTCGACAGATTTCGTAGATATTGGGGTGGAAGAGGTGAAACAATATTACGTTTCTGAAACAGCAACTTCTGATTTGAAAGATGTTAAAGTGAGAAAAGGACGTTTTGGTCTAGAAAAAGGACCTTTTGTATATTTGGTTTCAGGACAAAATACGGAGTTGAATCCTAATGATAAAAAAGCCTTAAAAATTCAAGATGTTAAATTACTTTCTGACTATGTAGATCAAAATCTATCTGCTGAAGAAAAAGCAAATTTGAAAGCGCCAAATTATTTTTACGAAGTAACTTTTAACAAACCGGGCGGAATGTTAATGCCAATTCTAGTGGAATTAACATATGAAGATGATACTAAAGAAAACTTTAAGTATCCAGCTCAAATTTGGAGAAAAAATAATGATACAGCTCGAAAAGTATTTGCTACTCAAAAAGCAGTAAAGAAAATTCAAATAGATCCAAAATTAGAAACAGCAGATATTGATGTCACTAATAACACTTGGCCAAAACAAGAAGAAAAATCAAAATTTGAATAAACTAAATTAAATAAAGGCTCCAATTGGAGCCTTTATTTTTTTATGATAATTTTAAAATAGTCCGACCTGAAATTTGGTATATTTGTGACCAAGAAAAAATAATTAATTATGTTTGGTATAGGTGGAGGTGAATTGATTTTCATCATGTTTATTGTTCTTATGCTTTTTGGGTCTGATAAAATTCCTGAAATAGCGAGAACTGTGGGTAAAACAATGGCACAAATCAAAAATGCTACAAATGATATAAAGTCTGAGATCCAAAAAGGAGCTGAGGCTAATGGATTTGATAAACAATCACTAGCTGATTTGACAGGAAACATCACTGCAGAAATTGACAAAGCAAAAGAAAACTTACTAGGCGATACAAGTGTAGTCAAAGATTTTTCTAATTCAGTTAATTCAGAAATCAAACAAGTGGAACAAGGACTTACTAGTATGGAAAACACAACTGAAGCTCCTGATTTGAATCAAATTCCAGATATAGAAGGTCCAATTAAACGTCAAGTCTAATGCTTGAGAAATTACTTCAGTTGGATGTTCAATTATTAGTTTTTTTGAACAGTTTAGGCTCTACAACCTATGACGGACTTTGGCTATTTATTACCAAGCAATCCAATTGGACTCCATTTTTTTTAGTGCTATTGTATTTGGTCTATAAAAAAATAGGGATAAAATCTACACTTTATTTATTGTTGTTTGTTACGCTATTGTTAGTTGTAACAGATCAAACCACCAATCTTTTTAAAGTTACTTTTCAACGTTTAAGACCCTGTAATAATCCGGAAATAAATTCCATTATCCGATTGGTCAAACCAAGTAACTCGTTCAGTTTCTTTTCGGGTCATGCAGCTAATTCTATGGCAACGATGACTTTCTTATTCTTGATTTTGAAAAAGCAGTATCGTTACGCTTTTCTGATATTTTTATTCCCTTTGATTTTTGCCTATAGCCGAATTTACTTAGGATTGCATTATCCGTTGGATATTTTAACGGGATATTTGGTTGGTGCTACTTTTGGATTTGTAACCTACAAATTGTATCAAAAATACGTTTTAAAGAATTCTCGAAACAGTTAAACCATCTCGAATAGGTAGCAAAACCGTTTCTACTCTTGGGTCATTTTTAAGTAATTGATTGTACTCTAAAAGAATTTTGGTACTCAAATCATTTTTTTGTAACGGTTCCAAAACTTTACCACTCCACAAAACATTATCCGATAAAATGATGCCGCCTTTATTCATTTTTGGGACAATCATTTCAAAATAATTTATGTAGTTTTCTTTGTCGGCATCAATAAAGACCAAATCGAATTTCATGTTAAGATTAGGGATAATAGCAACGGCTTCACCCAAATGCTGGACAATTTGCTTTCCCCAAGGCGATTTGTCAAAATGTTTGCGTTGAAAATCGACTAATTCTTCTTTGATGTCAATGGTGTGTAATTGTCCGTTTTCTTGCATTCCCTCGCACAAACATAGAGCAGAATAACCTGTGTAGGTGCCAATTTCAAGAATGTTTACTGGTCGAATCAATTTAGACAACATACTCAAAACACGTCCCTGAAAATGTCCGCTCAGCATTCTGGGTAACAAAATTTTCTGATAGGTTTCTTTGTTCAAATCCGCTAAAAGTTGCGGTTCTTTTTCAGAATGTTGTTCGATATAATCTTCGAGTTCTTGAGAAATGAAGTGCATTGTATAGTTTTTTCAATTAGTGCAAAGTTATCAAATTATCAAATTGCACCCATGCATTTATCTGAATTGATGAAATAAATCAACAAATACTCCTTAAATTTGCGCCATGCAAATCGAGAAAAAAGACATACGAGCCTTATCCAAAGAACAATTGCGTGATTTTTTTGTTTCCAATGGAGACAAAGCATTTCGCGGTAACCAAGTTTATGAATGGTTGTGGAGTAAAGGTGCGCACACTTTTGAAGATATGACGAATGTGGCTAAGCCTACTCGTCAGATGCTTGAAGAACATTTTGTTATCAATCATATCAAAGTGGATACAATGCAGCGCAGTGAAGACGGTACAGTTAAAAATGCTGTTCGTTTGCACGACGGATTGATTGTTGAATCTGTTTTAATTCCTACCGAAACCCGAACTACGGCTTGTGTTTCCAGTCAGGTGGGATGTAGTTTGGATTGTAACTTTTGTGCTACCGCTAGATTAAAGCGAATGCGTAATTTGGAACCAGGCGAAATTTATGACCAAGTGGTTGCGATAGATAGGGAAAGTCGTTTGTATTACAATCACCCCTTATCGAATATTGTTTTTATGGGAATGGGTGAGCCTTTGATGAATTATAACAATGTTATCAAAGCAATTGATATGATTACTTCGCCAGAAGGTTTAGGAATGTCTCCCAAACGAATTATGGTTTCGACTTCGGGTGTGCCAAAAATGATTAAGAAATTAGCAGATGATGAGGTCAAATTCAAATTGGCGGTTTCTTTACATTCGGCAATTGATGAAATCCGTTCTCGTATTATGCCTTTTAGCGAAAATTTTCCGTTGGCTGATTTGCGTGAAGCACTAGAATATTGGTACCGAAAAACCAAAAGCAAAATTTCGTACGAATATGTAGTTTGGAAAGGAATTAATGATGACAAAGCTTCGGTGGATGCTTTAGTCAAATTCTGTAAGTATGTACCTTGCAAAGTGAATCTAATTGAGTACAATCCAATTGATGATGGCGAATTTCAACAAGCCTCAGAAGAAGCTATTGCAGCTTATATTAAAGGATTAGAAGCTATTGGTATCGTAGTAAAAGTAAGAAGAAGTCGTGGAAAAGATATTGATGCGGCTTGCGGTCAATTGGCAAACAAATCCTAAATTCATCCTAATTTAATGTGTGCATTGGCTTTGAAAAAATAATCATTTTGTATCTTTGGAGTCAATGAATATTACTTCTCAAATAAAACAGCCTATTTTGACCGAAATGGAACTTTTTGAAAAAAAGTTCTATGAATCGATGTCCTCTAAAGTAGCGTTATTAAACCGAATCACCTATTATATCGTCAATCGAAAAGGAAAACAAATGCGTCCGATGTTTGTATTCTTGACAGCTAAAATGGTTTCGGAAGGAAAAGTAAACGAGCGTACCTATCGGGGTGCTTGTGTGATTGAATTGATTCATACAGCAACTTTGGTTCATGATGACGTCGTAGATGATAGTAATCGTCGTCGCGGATTTTTCTCATTAAATGCACTTTGGAAAAATAAAATTGCTGTTTTAGTGGGTGATTATCTCCTATCCAAAGGACTGTTGCTTTCTATTGACAATGGCGATTTTGATTTATTGCGAATTATATCAGTTGCTGTTCGTGAAATGAGCGAAGGGGAATTACTTCAAATTGAAAAAGCCCGTAGATTAGATATTACTGAAGCTATTTATTACGATATAATTCGCAAAAAAACAGCAACCTTGATCGCAGCTTGTTGTGCTTTGGGTGCGCAATCAGTTATAGAAGATGAAGCGCAAGTAAAGAACATGCACCGCTTTGGAGAACTAATAGGGATGGCATTTCAAATCAAAGACGACTTGTTTGATTATACCGATGATGCTATTGGTAAACCAACTGGAATTGATATTAAGGAACAAAAAATGACGTTGCCTTTAATTCATGTTTTGAATACATGTACGTCTAAAGAAAAAAGTTGGCTAATTAACTCTATTAAAAACCATAATAAAGACAAAAAGCGTGTTAAAGAAGTGATTGCTTTTGTTAAAAATAATAATGGTTTGGCCTATGCCGAACAAAAAATGCTTCAATTCCAGCAAGAAGCATTACAGCTTTTGGCTCACTATCCAGATTCCACATTCAAAGACGCATTAATTTTGATGGTTAATTACGTGATTGAAAGAAAAATATAGTTTTTTTTTAATTCAATATACTTAATTGTCTATTAATAGCGTAATAATTTATAATTATTAACTGCTAATTTTAATTTGTACTATTATTTTAAAGAAAAAGCGAATAATTTAAAATTTAAATTATTAAATTCGTCTCGTGAAAATTCAAAAGCAAAAAATAGTATTAATTGAAGATGACGTGGCATTAGGTAACTCTATTCTGGAGTTATTGCTATTGAGTAATTTTGATGTTACTTGGTTTGAAGATAGTGCTGATGCTTTGCAATATCTCCTTCAAAATATCCCTGATTTAATTATTAGCGATTTAATGATGCCTGTTATGAATGGAGAGGAATTGTACCTAAACATTCGTAAAAACAGAAAATTCACCACCGTACCTTTTATAATTATCACCGCAAATATTGATGACGAAGTTAAATTACGTCAGCTAGAACATGGTGTTAATGATTATATCATGAAACCTTTTAAAGTGAAAGAGTTAATCTTTAAGGTGAACAATGTTTTAGAACTAAGAAAAAACATTGAAAAGAATTTTGGTATAGATCCTTTTTCTAAAGTGACGATTAAATTGTCTGAAAAAGATTTTCTTACATCCTTAAATGACCTTCTTTTGAAAGGAATTAAAACTAGACCAGATTTAGATGAATTATCTAAAAAACTTTTTATTAGCAAGTCTACTTTAGACAAACGAATTCGAAAATTAACTAATAAAAATATTAGTCAATACATTAGAGAGTTTAAAATTCAGTATGCTATGAAATTGATCAAACTAGGAGAACGGAATATTCAATTCTTAGTAGATGAAACTGGCTTTGCCTCTTTTTCTTATTTTTCAACGAGTTTTAAGGCATATAGTCAAATGAGTCCTCGTGATTATATTAAGTCTGTTCAGTCTTTAGAATTTGAAAAATAAATTTGCGCTATTACTTCACATACCATAATTTCATTTTACTTTATTAATTTATTGTTATTCCTATTTTTTTTTAAGCTATAAGTAAAATAGAATAAATATTGAATTTGTTTTTTACTTTTAAAAGAAGAAACAATTTAAGATCATTTTGCTCGTAAAGAGTATGCTGATTTTTACTTATTAACACGATATAATTGCCCCATGAAATTAAGACCTACTGATGAGACTTGGAATAAATTAGACGCAATGCTTAATTATGAAGAAAAGGATATAGCCTATATTAATAGAAGTATTCTCGGATTAAGTTTTTTTGTATTAGTCTTATTTGGAATTCTACTTTGTAGTAATTGAATAAAACAAAAAAAAATGCTCTAGAGCATTTTTTTTTGTTTTATACTTATTGGATTTAATAATTTTCTATCAATAAATAGAGCTAGGCAAATCCTAATATTCAATCCTGACTTAAAATTAAATTATTAGCATTTTTTTTTAATTTATCCATTAAAACAAAATGAAATAAAAATACTTGACTTACTTTTGGTCTAAGATTTGGGATCTTTCTTACCAGAGCAGTCTGTTCAGAAAATTTATTGGGGGCAATGAATTTATGATTACAATTTAGTTAAAGCAGGCTGCTTTAGGTAAGATTCTTTTACTTCTTCTCAAACACTTTAGATAATATACTCTACATTTAAATATATTTTTCTACTATTCGTTTTAAATCCTGAAATGAAAATGGTTTTTTGATATATTCTTTTGCACCGAGACCTTTTCCAATTATTTCATCTACTTCTTCTGTTTTTGCAGTTAATAACACAACAGGTATTTCAGCTTGCTCTGAAGCGAGATGTTTTTTTAAGAATCCGTATCCATCTAATTTTGGCATCATTATATCGCATATAATTAAGTCAGGATGATGCGCCTTTACTTTATCTAATCCGTCTAAACCATCTTGAGCTTCTACGATTTGGTAACCAATAAAAGAAAATAGTTCAACAAGGGCTTCTCTTAATTTGATCTCATCATCAATAATTAATACTTTTTTCATAAAATCAAGATTTTAATAAGGGAAAATGAAGTGTTACTTTTGTTCCTTTTCCCAATTCACTTGTAACATGGATGTTTCCAGAGTTTCTTTCAGTAAATGTTTTTACTATATAAAGACCTAAACCAGTCCCTTGAATTCCTTCGGTATTGCTAGCTCTAAAGAAGGTGTTGAATAATTTTGGAATATCTTTTTCGGGTATTCCTATACCAAAATCAATAATTTGTATTTGGATTTCATTATTTTCGGAACTTAGATTCAATAGAATATCCTCAGTACCTTCAGAATATTTGAATGCATTGTTTAATAAATTGAATAGTGAATATTCCATTAAATTTTTATCTGCAAAAACTGAAAAATGATCTCCTTCAAAAACAGTTTGTACTTTACGACCTCCAATTTGGTGCGAATAACTGGTTTCAATTACATCTAAACAAATTTGCTTTAAGTCAAATTCGATAGGATTAAAATTTGTTTTACCCGCATCGTCTTTAGAAATAGTGAGCACTGCGTTCATTAACTCTACAATTCGGTCGATTTCTTCTGTAATGGTATTGATTCTTTTTTGTAATTGAGTCGAATGAACAAAATTATGTCCTTCAATATACATTTCTATCAGCTCAGCACTCGTTCTAATAGTAGTCATAGGAGTTCTAAATTCGTGTGAAATGGTAGAAACTAAATTAGTTCTTAGCTCGTTTAATTCGCGTTCTTGTGCCAATGCTTTTTTCATAGCATATTGCACCTCTTTTTGTTGGGTAATATTTCGTGCACTAGTCTGAAAGCTTATTGGTTTTCCATTTTCTTTAACAATAGTTGCTTTGATTTCAAACCAAACATAATCTCCTTTTTTATTTCTAAAGCGCGCTTCGACATGCGCATTTTCATCTTCTTCTTCAGAAATGAAACTGCCAAAACTGTTTTGAATTAGCAGGAGATCGTTTGGATGTACAAAATTCATAGGCAGTTCTCCAATTAATTCTTCAGAAGTATACCCCATGAGTTTCACAATCGAAGGCGAAATATACTCAAATGTAGTATCCAAGTTATGTAAGCAGACTAGGTCAACCGTGTTGTCAGCTAAGAGGCGATACATGTTTTTAGCCTCATTTAATTGAATGTTTTTATTTCGGTTGTTTTCTTCAATAAGTATACGGTTTTGCTCCTCCACATTTTTTCTCTCCGTGATGTCTTGCATCGCACCAATCATTCGGACAGCTTTTCCTTGTTTATCTCTAATTATGATGGCTTTATCATTTACATACGCATAAGTGCCATCTGCTTTTAGATAGCGGTATTCGTCAGTCCATTTTAAATAATTACCATTTAATGTTTCTTCATATTTTTTTAGATAAGCTTCTCGGTCTTTCGGATGTACAAAGTTTTCGCAGGCAGTCGCACTAATAATATTGTTTTCAAATTGATGACCAAAAAGAGTCGAGTAGGTTTCTCCAACAAATATTTCATCGGTTAGGATATTCCAATCCCAAAGCGCATCTGATGTGGCTTGACTAGCATAGCTAAAACGTTCATTACTAATTTTTAAGGCAGCTTCAGCTAGTTTTTGTGCGGTAATATCCACTCCAAAACCCACCATCATTTCCAGTTGATCAGAATCATTGAAAACGGGAGCAAATTTACGGGTAAAAAAGAAAGATGAATTTTCTTTTTTAATTTCATCTATCCATTCAATAATTGAATTGGTTTTTGCAGCGGCAGTAAATCGTTCTCTTCTTTCATTGGCAAATAAAGGATCTCTTTCGGTATATTTTGCATATTCAAAATCATCTTTTCCTATTATATAGTTGCGAAGTTCATCGTTTTGTATTGCAGCAGGATTGACATAAAGGTATTTATGATTTTGATCAAAAACAGCTACTTCAGTAGGTAAGCGATTTAAAATTTTCTTATAAAACTCTTTTTCTGCTAATTCTAAATTTTGCGCTTGTAATTGATACAAAGTCTCTATTTGAGAGGCAATATTTATCGCGATTTTAATTTGATTAGTGGTTGGTTTTTTCGAATTTTGATCCAAAAAGGAAAGCGTTCCATTAGTGGTTTCGTTTCCAAACGCAATTGGAATACCTATTTGAAAACAAGGATTTGATTCGGTTTGGATTGTATTCTCCAGGATCACTTTCTCATTTAGCAATTTATAGTTCTCTTTGGTAAAATGAAGATCTTCTGTAGTTTTTGCTATTATTATAACGTCGTTATTTTCTGCAATTGATAGAACTACAAGGGGTATTTCGCAAATTTCAGCTGCAAATTTTAGTATAGCAAGACATTCCTTTTGAAAAGCGGTTGAATGGATTATTTCGGTATTAAAGGGCATATGTTTAAGGTATTGGGGTTAATTTGCTTTAGTAGATTGCAATTACGATTCGGGACGTCAAGGCAAACAATCATTATTGGTATAAAAATAAAGTTTATTAAGAAATAATACTTTATTTGGGGGTATAATTTTAAAACTTATTTTGAATTTTCTTTTTTTGGCTTCCAAAATTCATTTTGTATTCTGAAAAAATCGAACCGAAACTTTGTATATTTGTCACTTTCCCACTAAATAAATGATTTCAAAAGCTACCATAGATACCGTATACGAAACCGCTCGAGTTGAGGAGGTTATTGGTGATTTTGTACAATTAAAACGCGCAGGGAGTAATTTTAAGGGTTTAAGTCCATTTTCTGATGAGCGTTCACCGTCATTTATGGTTTCGCCTGTTAAACAAATTTGGAAAGATTTTAGCTCTGGAAAAGGTGGTAATGCTATTGCATTTATAATGGAGCATGAGCATTTTACGTATCCAGAAGCAATTCGATATTTAGCACGAAAATACAATATTGAAATAGAAGAGACTGAGCAAACAGATGAAGAAAAAGCCAATACAGACAACAAAGAAAGTATGTATTTGGTTTCTGAATTTGCCAAAAACTATTTTCACAATACCCTATTACATTCAGAAGAAGGAAAAGCGATTGGGCTTTCGTATTTTAAAGAACGAGGTTTTACAAATGAAACTATTTCAAAATTTGCTTTAGGATATTCGCCAGAGACTTGGGATGCTTTTACAAAAGAAGCGCTTGGCAAAGGCTATAAATTAGAGTTTTTAGAAAGTACAGGACTAACTATTCCTAAAGAAGATAGACCTTTTGACCGTTTTAAAGGACGTGTGATGTTCCCAATTCAAAGTATGTCAGGAAGAATTCTTGGCTTTGGAGGGCGAATCTTGACAAATGATAAAAAAGCAGCCAAGTATCTTAATTCACCTGAAAGTGAAATTTACCATAAAAGCAAAGTGTTGTATGGTATTTTTCAAGCTAAGCAATCGATCGCTAAACAGAATAATTGTTACCTTGTTGAAGGATATACAGATGTTATTCAGTTTAATCAAGCGGGTATTGAAAATGTTGTAGCATCATCAGGAACTGCTTTAACACCTGATCAAATTCGTTTGATTAATCGTTTGACAAAAAACATTACTGTTCTTTTTGATGGTGATGCTGCAGGTCTTCGAGCCTCTATTCGAGGAATTGATTTGATTCTGGAAGAAGGAATGAACGTAAAAGTATGTGCGTTTCCAGATGGAGAAGATCCGGATAGTTTTGCTAAGAAAACATCGTATGATGATTTAGTCGCTTATCTTGAAAACAATGCCAAGGATTTTATCCAATTCAAAGCATCGCTGTTGATGAAGGATGCTAAAAATGATCCTATCAAAAAAGCCGATTTGATTCGAGAAATGGTGCAGAGTATTTCTAAAATTCCTGATCGAATTCAACGAGAAATTTATATTCAGGAATGTTCTCGAATAATGGACATCTCGGAACAAGTTTTGGTAAGCACCTTAGCGCAACTCGTTCAAAAAGACATTGCCGAAGTAGGAAAAAAACAAAAGCAAGAACAAAAAGCGTTTGAAGTTGTAAAAAATGACGCGCCAGTTCAAGCTCAAAAAATTGATATTTTATATCATCTTGAACGCAAAATAATCGAAATTTTATTGCTTTATGGAAATAAAACGGAAGAATTCGATGATGTACTTTTAAAAACTAACAGTGAGGGTGAAGTAGAACATATTGTTGAAAAAAAAGAATATAAAGTCTTTCAGCGTATTTATTTGAGCTTGCAAGAGGATGAAGTTGAATTAGCAAATCCTCTGTTTAGAGCCTTATTTAATGATTTGATTTCATACTATTTACAGAATGAAACTTTTGGAATTGAAAATTATTTAAAACAATTGCCAGATCAATTTGCTCAAGAAGTTACTGATATTTTAATGGATGACGAACGAGTAACTTTGCATAAATGGGATGATCAAAATATTTTTGTGAAACAAAAGTCAGAAACGGTAGGTCAGCATACTTCGGAAATTATTATTTCTATGAGAGAATATCTTATTAATAAATTGATTCTTGATTTAATGAGTGAATTTGGAGATAAGCCTGAGCTTGAGCAAGAAGAATTAAAAATAATGATCAACGATTATAATAAATTAAAAGTGAATTTAACGGGAACTATAGGAAGAATTCGCTCCACCTATATATAAAAAAAATGAAAGCCTAAGCTTTCATTTTATTATAGTTTGATTTCATCATCTATACGATTTCTAATGATTTTGCTTTGTTGACCAAATCAACTAAGTTAGTTACATTCAATTTAGTAAGTAATCGTAGTTTATAAGTACTGATTGTTTTTTCATTCAATTTTAAGATGTCGGCAATTTCGTGGTTTTTTTTGCCATCACTTAAGTAACGTAATACTTCGACTTCTCTGTTGGAAAGTTTTCTGTACAACCTTTCATTTTTATTTTGTTTGGCTATTAGCGCAAGGTTTTTCTTAATGGTTTCATCCATAATAATTTTACCTTGATGTACTTTGACAATTGCATCTGCTACATCTGCTAATTTAGCCGTTTTGTGTATGAAACCTGAAGCTCCTGCTTTAATTGCATTAGGCGCATAAATTTGCTCAGTAAGATTAGAATAAATAATGATTTTTGTATTTGGAAATTCTTTTAACAAGGTCTTTACTTCAAAAATACTTGTAAGTCCTTCTAATTGAAGATCTAAAAGTAAAACGTCAACTTCTTTTGTTTGAAGAATATCTTTTAACATGGAAAAATTTCCAATATTTGCTACTATGGAAATATCGGAGTGATCCTTGAAGTAAGATTTTACTCCAAAGTGTACCACGGGGAAATTATCAGCCACACAAACTGCGATCATAAAATAGGTTTTTAAGAATTAGTATTCGTTTTTGGAAAAGTAAAAATAATAAATAAAAACCGTAAACAATTGCAAATCAGTTAAAATGTATTATTTCAACGATTTTGGTAGTAAACAAACAGGAATTGGTTGCATTTTGTGCTGATTATTGGAGTTTAAACGTTGGTAAATTTCAAAGACTATTTTTTCTCTTCCTGAGAAATCATTGATTGAACTTCCTTCCTCATCCTGCTGCATAGCCCATTCTAGTTCGTCGTAACTTGCGCCAAGTTGATCTTCATCAGTTCTGTCATCTCCAAATAATCCATCGGTAGGTGAGGCGTTGAGGATAGATTCTGGAATTTTTAAAAAAGCACCTAAAGCAAAAACATCCGATTTCAATAAATCGGCAATAGGGCTTAAATCTACTCCGCCATCACCGTATTTCGTATAAAAACCAACACCAAAATCTTCTACTTTATTTCCGGTTCCTGCTACTAATAAACCATAAATTCCTCCGTAATAGTACAATGTAGTCATGCGGATTCTAGCCCGAGTATTTGCTAAAGTTAAATTAAGTTGGCTTTCTGAAGTGTCTTTTGGTAGAACTTCTTTGAAGCATTCAAAAACAGGAGTTAAATTGGATTCGGCTCTCGAAACATTTGGAAATCGTTGCATTAATTGATTGATATGTTCTCTTCCGCGAGCAACATGGCTTTCGGCTTGGTGAATAGGCATTTCAACACAAACTACTTTTAAGCCAGTTTGTGCACAAAGAGTTGACGTTACTGCTGAATCAACTCCGCCAGAAATACCAACAACAAAACCATTTACTTTTGCATTAGTTGCATAGGTTTTTAACCAATTAACAATAAATTCATTTGCCTTTTCGACTTGAAGTGTACTTTTTTTTGACATAATAATTTAGGTATTAAAAAGCAGGAATGTATATTTGCAGAACCATTTTGAAATCCATCTGTTTTCCCGATACTTTGGAAACAAATTTAATTAATAAATGTGAAATCGCTAATAACTAATTGTTTTTTGCAAAAAAAACATGCCCAAATGAGCTACATCAACAATACTAATTTTAAATACATGAAGGTTTATTTGTTTTCATTTGTCTTTTGTTTCTTTATATGGTCTTGTGATAAAAAGACTGCCGTAGAAAAAGTTGTTGATGAAATCCCCATGGATATTAAAATAGAACGTTTTGACAAGTTGTTTTTTGAGTCAAAGCCAGA
This sequence comes from Flavobacterium sp., assembly GCA_017988155.1. Taxonomy (GTDB): domain Bacteria; phylum Bacteroidota; class Bacteroidia; order Flavobacteriales; family Flavobacteriaceae; genus Flavobacterium. The sequence continues at coordinate 19,592 of JAGNSF010000001.1, forward strand.
GCAATTACAAAAAATTAAGAAACAATATCCGTTTTTTTTTCCTACTGGAATTCCTGATAGCGTTTGGGTAAATAAAATTCAGAATCCGCTTTGGCGTGAGTTGTATGGAGAAGTTCAAAAGAAATTTAGCGATATAGAACCTGTTCGTTCCGAATTGGTTACTTTGTTTAAGCATGTCAAACATTATTTTCCAAAAACAAAAACACCTAAAGTAATCACTGTGATTGCTGAAATGGATTACAATAATAAAGTGATTTATGCAGATAGTTTAGTGATTATTTCATTGGAATTGTATTTAGGAAAGGATCATAAGTTCTATGAATTTCCAAAATATATCAAACAAAATTTTGAACAAAGGCAAATGATGCCAGATGTTGTTTCGAGCTTTGCAACTACTCAAGTTAATTTTGGAAAAGATAAAACATTACTAACTCAGATGATGTATTACGGAAAACAAATGTATCTAAAAGATCTATTGTTGCCTGAATATACAGATGCTGAAAAAATGGGGTATACACCAAAAGAAATTAGTTGGTGTCAGGATAATGAAACGTATATTTGGCGTTACTTTTTAGAAAATGATATGCTGTATAGTGACGAACCTAAATTAACTTCACGATTTATTGCCCCGGCTCCATTTTCTAAATTTTATTTAGAAATAGACAATGAATCGCCAGGTCAAGTAGGAGCTTGGATAGGATGGCAAATAGTCCGTTCGTATGCAGAAAATAATGATGTTCCATTAGCAAAATTACTACAGATGGATGCTAAAGAACTATTTGAAAAATCAAAATATAAACCTAAGAAATAATGTCAGACACTTTTACATCAGAAATTAAATTTGAAATTGAATTAGACGCAAATCGTGTTCCAGAAAAATTATTTTGGACAGCAGAAGATGGCGGTGTTGCAAAAGAAGAAGCTAAAGCCATAATGTTATCTGTTTGGGATAGCAAAGCAAAAGAAACGATGCGTATCGATTTGTGGACCAAAGAAATGCCGGTTGACGAAATGAAAATCTTTTTTCATCAAACGTTAGTTGCGATGTCAGATACCTTCAAACGCGCCACGGATGATGAAAAAATGGCGGACACCATGAAAGATTTTTGTGATTATTTTGCAGAGAAATTAGAGTTGACAAAATAGATTACGGAGGATTGATATTTATTTAACAGATTTCTTTTTTAAATCTTTAAATATCTTTTTTAAAGCACCGTTTATCAGTTGATTTGGATTTTTATAAAACTCAATATTGTCTATCAATTTGTTTGATTTTTGAGCGTTTGTTTTTAATAATTCAGCTGATTTTCCACTTACTCCTATAGCTGTTTTTGAGTATATTATTTCTTGTAAGTTTAAATCATAGATTTCTACAATAACGCTACTTTCATTTTTGCCACTTGAATCAGCGCTTTCATATAAACTAAAATTCCCGTAATCATTTTTGTTTTTGCGAGCTTTTATATTAATAAAATAATCAAATCCAGTTCCTAGTTTTAAATTTTTTAGTTCATTTTTGTTTGGATTCAACGGGATAGATTTTGGAATTAATAGACCGTCTACTTTTGAAATTTGAAAAAGTCTTTGCTTGGTGTATTGATTAAAAAACAGCAATGTTTCAGCAGTCAGTTTTTCTTGAGTAGATTCAGGACAATCAATGGTATTTAAGAGCCATTTTCCTTTTGAAAAATCGACCCCTGTATTGATTTTTGAATTTTTAAAATAAATATGACCAGAATGACAAGCGGAAAGTGTAAAAAAGATGAGAAATGTTATGAAAATGAGGGCTTTTGACATAAATTTATTTATTTTTTCAAAATGTATTATTGTTTTTAAATACCTCTTGATTGACTTCGTCTATATAGCTTAATACGTCTTCTTTCCCTGTAGCTTCAGTAGCCGAGGTTACAAAGTATTGAGGCATTTCGGCCCAATTATTAGCAAACATCTTCTTTTTGTAAGCTGCAATATGTGAATCTATTTTTACTTTACTGATTTTGTCAGCTTTAGTAAAAATGATACAAAATGGTATTTCACTTTCTCCCATATAGGACATGAATTCAATATCAATAGTTTGCGCTTCATGACGAATATCGATTAAGACAAATGCACAAACTAATTGTTCTCGAGTTTCAAAATAATCCGTTATGAATTGTTGAAATATTGATTTGGTTTTTTTGGAAACTTTGGCATAACCATAACCAGGTAAATCTACAAGAAACCAGTTTTTATTGATTAAAAAGTGGTTTATTAATTGCGTTTTACCAGGTCTTCCAGAAGTTTTTGCTAAACTTTTATGATTGGTTAGCATATTGATTAGCGAAGATTTACCAACGTTTGAACGGCCTATAAAGGCATATTCGGGTAAGTAGTCTTTCGGACATTTATCAACCTGCGAGTTGCTAATTATAAATTCAGCAGTAGTAATTTTCATAGGAGTTTATTAAACAGAATTAAGAAACAGGTTGGTAAACGTTAGTTAACCAATCTTCTAAAACACTGTTGAATTCATCAGGATGTTCCATCATAGCGGCATGACCACATTTGTCTATCCAGTATAAAGTTGAGTTTGGCAATAATTTATTGAATTCCTCTGCAACCTCCGGAGGAGTAACTTTGTCATTTCTTCCCCAAATAATACAAGTTGGAACTTTCATTTTAGGAAGGTCTTTTGCCATATTATGTCGGATTGCACTTTTTGCAATTGTCAATGTTTTGATTAACTTCATTCTATCATTAACCGATGCGTAAACTTCATCAACAAGTTCAGGAGTGGCTACCTTAGGGTCGAAAAAAACATCTTCTGCTTTTTTCTTAATGTATTCGTAATCGCCTCTTTTTGGATAACTATCTCCCATAGCACTTTCATACAAACCTGAGCTGCCGGTTATTACTAAACCGGCTACCTTTTCAGGATACATTTTGGTATGGTATAAAGCGATATGTCCGCCAAGTGAATTACCTAGTAAAATAACATTTTCCAGACCTTTGAATGAAATAAAGTCTTTAACATATTTGGCAAATGCTTTCACATTAGTCCTTAAAATGCTTTGTGTATATATCGGTAAATCGGGGATGATTATTTTGTATCCTTTGTTAGAAAAGTAACTAGCAACTCCGTCAAAATTGCTTAACCCTCCCATTAATCCATGTAGGATAACGATTGGGGTTCCTTCTCCAGCTTCAAAATAACTGTATTTACCTTCTTTTTTATAGTGTTGTTCCATTTTTTCGGATCCCTATTTTTCAATTTTGACAAATATAGGATTTAATACAGAAATATTAATTTTTGAAGCTGTTTTTTAATAAGATAATCCTTTTTCTTGTTAAATCTGTCTGTTCTTGTTTGTAATAATTTGAAAAACATACTATTTATAAACAAGTTCAATAAGCGCTTGATCTGCTGATGGTTCAAAAATTAAGGGTTTCAGACTAGAAGTGGGTAAACTTATTAACAAAGTGGTATATTGTGGTAAAATGTGGTAAAATATTTTATATTTTTGCTTAGAATCATTTAAATACTATTTTTTGAATACAATCGTAGGAACATATGAGTGCAAAGTAGATGCTAAAGGAAGGGTGCTAATGCCTTCTCCGTTAAAAAAGCAATTGGCTACCTCATTGCAAGAAGGTTTTGTATTGAAACGTTCTGTTTTTCAACCTTGTTTGGAGTTGTATCCAATGCAAGAGTGGAATTTAATGATGCAAAAAATCAACAAGTTGAACCGTTTCGTGAAAAAGAACAATGATTTTATTCGTCGTTTTACAGCGGGTGTTAAGGTGGTTGAAATTGATGCGCTAGGGCGATTATTAGTCCCTAAAGATTTGGTGGGTTTTGCAAGTATTTCAAAAGATGTTGTTTTCTCATCAGCGGTAAATATTGTAGAAATCTGGGATAAAGAATTGTATGAGAAATCAATCAATGGTGAGGACATCGATTTTGCTGATTTAGCTGAAGATGTAATGGGTAATGTAAATGACGACGAGAATGGAATATCATAATCCTGTATTGCTTCACGAGTCTATTGATGGGTTGAATATCAATCCGGATGGGATATATGTCGATGTAACCTTTGGAGGAGGGGGTCATTCAAAAGAAATTCTAAGTAGACTAGGGCCAAATGGGAAATTGTTTGCTTTTGATCAAGATGAGGATGCGTTGGCTAACGCTTTACAAGATGATCGTTTTGTACTTATAAATGAAAATTTCAGATTTATTAAACGCTTTTTGCGTTTTCATAATTGTAAAGAAGTTGATGGGATTTTAGGAGACTTGGGTGTTTCTTCTCATCAATTCGATGTTGCAGAAAGAGGTTTTTCTACTCGTTTTGATGCCGAATTAGATATGAGAATGAGTCAGAAAAATGATTTGAGTGCGTATCGAGTAGTTAATGAGTATGACGAGGATAATTTAAGAAGAGTTTTCTTGGATTACGGGGAGTTGAAAAATGCACCTGCAATTGCTAGAGTTATTTTGGAAGCAAGAGAAAAAACACCAATTCGAAATACAGAACAATTAAAACAAGTGTTGAGTCGTTTTTTGCCAGCACATAAAAGTCATAAAATTTTGGCTCAAATGTATCAAGCCATCCGAATAGAAGTAAATCAAGAAATGGATGTTTTGAAAGAATTTTTAGAGCAGTCATTGGAAATATTGAAGCCAGGAGGGCGATTAAGTATTATTTCATACCATTCTCTGGAAGATAGATTGGTAAAACGTTTTATAAAGAATGGAATGTTTGAAGGTGAACCTGAGCGTGATTTTTTTGGAAATTTTTCAGTTCCGTTTAAGACAATTGGAAAATTAATTGTTCCTAATAATGAACAAATTAAAGAGAATAATAGGGCGCGTAGTGCTAAGCTACGAATAGCTGAAAAAATATAATTAGTTGTAATGAAACACGGATTGTACGGCATATTAAAAGCTCGATTTTTATTAGACGAAGACGCTATAAAAAACTGGCGCTTTATCGTTTTTATAATTGGTTTAGCCATTGTTATGATTGCCAATACTCAGCGCTATGAGCAAAAAGTATTCCGTATTGCTGAGTTAACTAATGAAGTAAAAGAATTACGTTCTGAATTTGTAGATAGACGTTCTGAATTGATGAAATTAAAGATGGAATCAACTGTTGCAAGACAAATGGAGGCAAGACAAATTCTTCCTTCAACAGTTCCACCAACAAAAATTAAAGTAATAAAAGAAGTAGAAAAAGGTTTTTTTGAAAAATTATGGCAGTAGAAGATAAACATATTTCTTATCGAATCTATCTTGTGGCATTTGCTATGTTTTTGATGGCGGTTGCTATTGTCTTCAAATTGACTAATATTCAATGGGTTCAGGGTGATCACTACCGACAAAAAGCTAAAGAGAAAACTGTTAAAGAGTTTAAAATTAGCGCTAATAAAGGAAATATTTACTCTTCGGATGGTAGTTTACTAGCAACTTCAATCCCAAATTACGAAATCCGTTTTGATGCTTTTGTGCCAAAATCTGAATTGTTTCAAAGTACCGTTGATTCCTTAGCGGATTCATTAGCTTATTTACTTGGCAAACCATCTAATTATTATGAGAGAGCTTTACGTAAAGCAAGAGCAACAAATAACAGGTATTTCTTGATTGCTCGTGGTTTGAGTTATACAGATTATGTTAAAATTAAAGGTTTTCCTTTGTTTAAAGAAGGTGCAAATAAAGGAGGAATTATCGTTAAGCCTGAGCCGGTGAGAGAATATCCTATTGGAAGAATTGCTGAACGAACCATTGGTTACGAAAGAATGAAACCCGATAGTACTCCTGACGGAAAAGGAATTGAATGGGCTTATAGAAAATATTTGAATGGAAAAGATGGTAAGATTTTAAAACAAAAAATTGCCAAAGGTCAATGGAAACCTATTCGTGATTTTAATGAAATAGATCCTATTGATGGTTATGATGTTATTTCTACCATTGATGTTTTTATTCAAGATATTGCACACCATGCTTTATTGAAACAATTGGAAGAGTATGAAGCGGAACATGGATGTGTGGTAGTAATGGAAACTAAAACAGGTCATATTAAAGCCATATCAAACTTGGGCAGATTGAGTGATGGAACTTATAATGAAACATTGAATTATGCTATTACTGAAGCGCATGATCCTGGATCCACATTCAAATTAGTTGACCTAATGTCGGTGTTAGAAGATAAAGTTGCAGACACCAGCACTGTTTTTGATGCCAAAGGCGGAGTGATATCTTATTTTGGAAAAAATGTAGTGGATTCTCATAAAGGAATGGGAAGAGTTTCTTTAGGACATGGATTTGAAGTTTCGTCAAATACGATAATGGTTCAATCTGTGTACAATAATTATAAAAACAACCCGTCAAAATTCATAAAACACATTGAAGATTGGGGATTAGATAAAAAAATAGGTTTAGAGTTAAAAGGAGAAGCATCTCCAATAATCCCAAAACCAGGTCAATCGAGATGGTCTAAAATTTCACTTCCATGGATGGCGTTTGGATATGGTATTAATATTACTCCAATGCAAACTTTGACTTTTTACAATTCTGTTGCAAACAATGGTGTAATGGTTAAACCACAATTGGTTTCTGAAATTAAAAAATGGAACACTACCATTAAAAAATTCGATACTCAGGTAATGAATCCTAAAGTTTGTTCGCCTGCTACATTGAAAAAAGTTCGTGCATTATTGGAAAACGTTGTGAAACGCGGAACCGCTAAGTCATTGTACACTAAAGAGTTTCCAATGGCGGGAAAAACAGGGACTGCTCAAATGGGTTACGGAAACAAATCGGGTTCTGGAATGTATTATGCGTCTTCATTTGTGGGCTATTTTCCAGCAAACAATCCTCAATATACCTGCATAGTTATGGTTCATAGACCTAACACTGCTCATAATAACTATTATGGTGCGGATGTAGCGGGGCCTGTATTTAAGAGAATTGCCCAAAAAATATTTACAGATGCCCCTTCGACTAACACAATTAAAAAAATCGACAGAAAAATTCCTAAGCAAGAATTGGATTATGCTTCCTACACTAACTATTCTCACAAAAGACAGAATACCATTCCAAACGTTAAAGGAATGTCAGGGATGGATGCTATTGCATTATTAGAAAATTTAGGAATTAGAGTAAAAATAAAAGGTTTTGGTAAGGTGAAAAAACAATCCCTTCAAGCAGGCCAAAATATAGCAAAAAACACAACTATAGTATTAGAATTATCGTGAAAATCCTTAAAGACATAGTATACAAAGTAGTCATTGAAGCCATTAAGGGTTCTACCGATATTGCTATTGGTAAGGTTGATTTTGATTCAAGGAAAATTGAGAAGAATGATCTTTTCGTAGCCATTCGCGGAACAATTTCAGACGGGCATGACTATATTTCAAAAGCAGTTGAATTAGGTGCTTCTGCTATTATTTGTGATACACTTCCAGATACTATTTCTGATAGTGTAAGCTATATTCAAGTAAAAGATACCAATGCAGCCTTAGCTGTTGTTGCGGCTAATTATTTTGAAAATCCTTCTCAAAAGCTACAACTTGTTGGTGTAACGGGTACTAATGGTAAAACTACTATAGCGTCATTATTGTATCAATTATATAAAAAAGCAGGTCATAAAGTAGGTTTGCTTTCTACAGTTAAAATTATGGTGGATGATGTGGAGTATAAAGCTACACATACAACACCTGATTCGATTACCATTAATAGTTACCTAGCCGAAATGGTTAATGCTGGAGTGACACACTGTTTTATGGAAGTGAGTTCGCACGGAATTCATCAAAAACGTACCGAAGCATTACATTTTGTTGGAGGTGTGTTTACTAATTTGTCTCACGATCATTTAGATTATCACGCCACTTTTGCGGAATATCGTGATGTAAAAAAATCATTTTTTGATCATTTGCCAAAAACAGCTTTTGCATTATCCAATATCGACGATAAAAACGGGCCTGTTTTATTACAAAATACGGTTGCAAAGAAATGCAGTTACGCACTAAAATCATATGCCGATTATAAAGCACAAATATTAGAAAGCCAATTATCTGGTTTGTTATTGAAAATAAACGGAAATGAGGTTTGGGTAAAATTAATCGGGACTTTTAACGCATACAATTTATTGGCTATATACGGAACCGCTATTGAATTGGGAATGGAAAGTTTAGAAGCGTTGCGATTATTATCCGAGTTAGAAAGTGTATCAGGTCGTTTTCAATACATTGTTTCAGCTGCTAATATCACTGCAATTGTTGATTATGCTCATACACCAGATGCATTAGAAAACGTATTGAAAACAGTTAATGATATTCGTACCAAAAACGAACAATTGATAACGGTTGTGGGTTGTGGTGGTAATCGTGACAAAACAAAACGACCAGTAATGGGAGGTATTGCTTCTGATCTAAGTGATAAAGCAATATTTACTTCTGATAATCCAAGAAATGAAGATGCTGAGGTAATTATAAGCGAAATGGAAACAGGAGTAGCGCCTCAAAACTATAAAAGAATTCTTTCTATAACAGATAGAAAACAAGCTATAAAAACAGCTTGCCAATTGGCCCAACCTAATGATATTATTTTAATTGCTGGAAAAGGGCATGAAACATATCAAGAAATCAATGGTGTTCGTCATGATTTTGATGATATGAAAATTGTAAAAGAACTATTAGAACAACTCCATAAATAGATTATTATGCTATACTACTTATTTGAATATTTAGATAAATCATTAAATGTACCAGGAGCTGGAGTTTTTCAATATATTACATTTAGATCTGGTTTGGCATTTTTACTTTCATTGTTATTGTCTACTATTTATGGTAAGAGAATCATTAATTTCTTGCGAAATCAGCAAGTAGGGGAAACGGTTCGTGAATTAGGATTGGCAGGACAAAATGAAAAAGCGGGTACGCCAACAATGGGTGGTTTGATCATTATTTTTGCTACTTTATTACCCGTAGTTTTATTCGCCAAATTACACAATATTTATATTGTACTTCTTATAGTTACTACTTTATGGATGGGTACAATTGGATTTATTGATGACTACATTAAAATCTTTAAGAAGGACAAACAAGGTTTGAAAGGAATTTTTAAAGTTTTTGGTCAGCTAGGATTAGGAATAATTGTAGGTTCAGTTCTTTATTTTAGTCCAGCAGTTACTGTTTTAGAAAACGCATCAAATTCTCCTGTTATTAAACAATCAACTGTAACTTCTTTAGTACAGGCACCAGTAGAGGTAAAATCTACAGCTACTACAATTCCGTTTTTTAAAAATAATGAATTTGATTATGCTGAAATTCTAGCTTGGACTGGAGATGGATATCAAAATTGGGCATGGTTAATATTTATACCAGTGGTAATTTTTATCATCACTGCAGTTTCAAACGGTGCGAATCTGACTGATGGAATAGATGGTTTAGCGGCGGGAACTTCAGCAGTTTCAGTTTTAGCCTTAGGAATCCTAACTTTCTTATCGGGGAATATCATTTTCTCCAATTATTTGAACATCATGTACATCCCAAATTCTGGAGAAATGACAGTATTTATTGCTGCGTTTGTAGGAGCATTGATTGGGTTTCTTTGGTACAATTCGTATCCTGCTTCTGTTTTTATGGGAGACACAGGAAGTTTAACTATTGGAGGTATCATAGCTGTTTTAGCAATAGCGGTTCGAAAAGAAATGTTGATTCCATTATTGTGTGGGATATTCTTAGCTGAGAATTTATCTGTAGTAATTCAAGTTGCCTACTTTAAATATACCAAAAAACGTTTTGGCGAAGGTCGAAGAATATTTTTGATGTCGCCTTTGCACCACCACTATCAGAAAAAAGGATATCACGAAAGTAAGATTGTTACTCGATTTTGGATTGTTGCCATAATGTTAGCCATTTTGTCTATTGTGACTTTAAAACTAAGATAGATGAAACTAGTTGTTTTAGGTGGAGGCGAAAGTGGAGTGGGAACAGCCATTCTTGGAAAGAAAAAAGGATATGAGGTTTTTGTATCTGATTTTGGAAAGATTAAAGATAATTATAAAGAAGTTCTAAATCATAATGCAATTGCTTGGGAAGAAGAAACGCATACAGAATCTTTAATTCTAGATGCTGATGTGGTGATGAAAAGCCCTGGAATTCCCGAAAAAGCGCCCATAGTAAAAAAATTAATCGAAAAAGGGATTAAGGTAATTTCAGAAATTGAGTTTACTGCTCCTTTTACTAAAGCAATTACTATAGGAATTACAGGGAGTAATGGTAAAACTACCACTACGATGTTGACCTATCATTTGCTAAAATCAGCTGGGTTGAATGTGGGTTTGGGCGGCAACATAGGAAAGAGTTTTGCTTGGCAAGTAGCCGACAATGATTTTGATTCCTATGTCTTAGAGTTAAGTAGTTTTCAATTGGACGGAATTAATGATTATAAGCCAAACATTGCTATAATAACAAATATTAGTCCGGATCATTTGGATCGTTACGATTATAAATATGAAAATTATATTGATTCGAAGTTTAGAATCACAATGAATCAAACGAAAGAAGACTATTTGATTTATGACGCTGAAGACGAAGCAATTACAAATTGGTTAAAAAACAATACAACAAAAGCAACATTAATCCCATTTTCATTGAACCAAGTTTTCAATGAGGGGGCCTTTATAAAAGATAATAAAATGGAAGTAAAGATGATGAATCACGAAGAATTTTTAATGGAAACAGAATCAATTGCATTAGAAGGAAAACACAATATGAAGAATGCTATGGCAGCCACTTCGGTTGCTAAATTAATGCAAATTAGAAATGCAACCATTAGAGAAAGTTTATCAAATTTTCAAGGTGTTGAACACCGTTTGGAGAAAGTATTGAAAATCCAAAATGTGCAATACATCAACGATTCTAAAGCGACAAATGTTAATGCTTCATTCTTTGCTTTGGATAGCATGACTACACCAACTGTTTGGATTGTAGGAGGTGTAGACAAAGGAAACGATTATCATGAATTAATGTCTTTAGTTCATGAAAAAGTAAAAGGAATTATTTGTTTAGGAGTAGATAACAAAAAAATTATTGATGCTTTTGGTAATGTAGTGGATGTGATGATAGAAGTAGATAATATGACAGATGCAGTTCGAATGGCACAACGCATGACTGAAAAAGGAGATACTGTTTTGTTATCACCTGCTTGTGCAAGTTTTGATTTATTCGAAAATTACGAAGACAGAGGAAGACAATTCAAACAAGCAGTATATAATTTATAGTAGCTAATTAATTAGACTTTAAGCAATATGAAACTCAAACAGCTAGTAAGCAATCTAAAAGGAGATAAGGTAATTTGGTCATTCTTGGCTTTATTGGCTTTGTTTTCCTTTATGCCTGTTTTTAGCGCAAGTACTAATTTAGCTTTTGGTCGAGATGGAGATGGAAATACTTTAGGCTATCTAGTGAAGCATTTGGCTCATTTAGGAATGGGTTTCATGATTATTTATTTTGTTCATAAAGTTCCCTACCATTATTTTAGAGTAATTTCAAGAATTGGTTTACCGGTTGTATGGGGCTTGTTAGCACTCACGTTGTTTAAAGGAACCAATATTGGCGGAGCCAATGCAAGTCGATGGTTACAATTGCCATTTATTGGAATTTCATTTCAAACCTCTTCTATAGCAGCTATCATTTTATACATTTATGTAGCTCGTTATTTATCTAAAACAAGAGAAATTCCAGTGACTTTTAAAGCCTCTTTTGTTGAGTTATGGATTCCGGTATTTATCACTTTAGCATTGATTTTGCCTGCGAATTTTTCGACTACTGCTTTAATGTTTGTGATGGTGGTTATGATTGCTTTTGTAGGACAGTATCAATTGAAATACATTGGTTACATTATGGCAATGGCTATAGCAGGATTATTAATTTTTGTGGTGTTGTCAAAAGCTTTTCCAGATTCAAAATTCTTTAGCAGGGTAGATACCTGGATTAGTAGAATTGAAAATTACGGTACTGATAAAGTAGGGGAAGATGAATATCAAATCAATGCTGCAAAAACCGCTATTGCTTCAGGAAACTTTACTGGAGTTGGTCCTGGAAAGAGTGTGCAAAGACACTTTTTACCACAATCATCTTCTGATTTTATTTATGCTATTATCGTTGAAGAATATGGTTTAGTTGGTGGACTTGGTGTTTTAGGGTTATACCTTTTGTTACTCTTCCGATTTGTAATTGCAGCGCATAAAGCCAATACGTTGTTTGGAAAATTGGTCGTCATTAGTTTGGGTTTTCCATTGATTTTTCAAGCCTTAATCAATATGGCGGTGGCAGTGGAACTATTGCCTGTTACAGGACAAACCTTACCCTTGATAAGTAGTGGTGGAAGTTCTATTTGGATGACTTGTTTTGCACTTGGGATCATAATTAATGTCACGAAAAAGGAAGAAGAAATTGAAGAAGAACAAAAGGAAGCTGCAAAACGAGAAGAAGCACTTCAAAAGTTAATAGACCAACAATTAGAAGCAGACGATCAGCAAACAGAAACAGACAATTACTCCATTCAAGATAACTCGAAAAATCCGATGGATGCAGTACTAAACAAATAGCAAATTTACCATGAGAACATACAAATTCATATTAAGCGGAGGAGGAACAGGAGGTCATATTTATCCAGCAATTGCTATCGCTAATGAATTGAAATCTCGTTTCCCTGATGCTGAATTTCTTTTTGTTGGCGCTCAGGATAAAATGGAAATGCAGAAAGTGCCTCAGGCAGGGTATCCAATAAAAGGACTTTGGATTGCAGGTTTGCAAAGGCGATTTACTTTAGACAATGCCTTGTTTCCAGTAAAACTATTAAGTAGTTTGTTGAAATCAAGACAAATCATTAAAGAGTTTAAACCTGATGTGGTAATTGGAACTGGTGGTTTTGCAAGTGGACCATTATTACAAATGGCAAATAGTGCAGGCATACCGACTGTAATACAAGAACAAAATTCCTATCCTGGAATTACCAATAAATTATTGAGTAAAAAAGCCAATGCAATTTGTGTGGCTTATGAAAATTTGGAACGCTTTTTTCCTAAAGAAAAAATTGTTTTAACAGGTAATCCAGTGCGTCAAGATTTGATCACCATTGATGGCAATAGAGCCGAAGGATTATCTCACTTCAATTTGGACCCAAATAAAAAGACGATTTTGATTTTGGGTGGAAGTTTAGGAGCACGTCGTGTGAATCAATTGATTGAAAAAGAATTGGATTTTTTCGCTTCGCAAAATGTACAATTACTTTGGCAATGTGGAAAATTGTATTTTGAAGAATATCAAAAATACAATTCAGCTAACGTACAAGTTATGGCTTTTATTGAACGAATGGATTTGGTTTATGCTGCCGCAGATATCGTGATTTCTAGAGCAGGAGCTTCTTCGGTTTCGGAATTGTGTATTGTAGGGAAACCAGTAATTTTTATTCCATCACCTAATGTAGCTGAAGATCATCAAACAAAGAATGCTAAATCGGTTGCCGATAAAAATGGGGCTATTTTGATTCGTGAAAGCGACTTGGATACCACTTTTGAATCGACTTTTTCAGATTTGATTGCCAGTGATAGCAAGCAAAATGAATTGAGTCAAAACATCAAAAAATTGGCTTTGCCAAATGCAACCAAAGCCATTGTAGAAGAGATACTAAAATTAATCAAATAATTAACAGAACACTTAAGTGTTTTGTTGCAAGTAAGAAATGAACTTAAATCAAATACATAACGTCTTTTTTATAGGAATCGGAGGAATCGGAATGAGTGCTTTGGCGCGTTATTTTAAAACCATCGGGAAAAATGTTTCGGGTTACGATAAAACGCCTTCGATGTTAACCGATGAATTAATTGCGAGTGGCATCGATATTCATTTTGAAGACCGTATTGATTTAATACCGAAGGGCTATTATACAGAAAATACCTTAGTCATTATTACGCCGGCTGTTCCAGTGACGCATTCGCAATGGAATTATTTTTTAGAGCGTGAATACGAAGTTAAAAAGCGTGCTGAAGTTTTAGGAATTATTACTAAAGATACATTTTGTTTTGCGGTAGCAGGAACGCATGGTAAAACTACAACATCAAGTATTTTAGGTCATATTTTATTTGAAAGTGGTGCTGATGTAACTGCTTTTGTGGGCGGAATAGTAGAAAATTATAATTCCAATTTAATTGGAACTGGAAAAACAGTGACGGTTGTTGAAGCCGATGAATTTGACCGTTCGTTCTTGCATTTACACCCTAATATTGCTTGTGTAACCTCTATGGATGCCGATCATTTGGATATTTATGGAACAAGTGAAGAAATTGAAGCGTCGTTTGTAGAGTTTGCTAACAAAGTAGAAGATAAGAGTCAATTGTTTATTACGAATGAGTTGCCAATAAAAGGAGTGACTTGTGCAGTAAATGTGGAAGCGGTCTATAGAGCGTTTAATGTGAGAGTTGGAAACGGGAGTTATGTTTTTGACGTACAAACGCCAACAGAAATCATTCGTGATATTGCTTTCGGATTGCCAGGCAGACACAATTTGATGAATGCTTTGATGGCTTTGGCTATGGCTAAAACTTTTGGAACTTCGACAGAAGCGATTGCAAAAGCATTGGCTTCATTTCAAGGAATTAGAAGGCGCTTTTCGTATCAGATAAAAACGTCAAATTTGGTGTATATCGATGATTATGCACATCATCCAACAGAAATAAATGCAGTACATCAAGCAGTTCGCGAATTATATCCGAACCAAAAAGTACTGGCTATTTTTCAACCGCATTTATTTAGTAGAACGAAAGATTTTGCAGATGATTTTGCAAAAAGTTTATCTCAATTTGATGAAGTGCTTTTATTAGATATTTATCCAGCACGCGAATTGCCAATGGAGGGAATTACGTCGCAATGGTTGATGAATAAAATGACAAGTGAAGATAAAAAATTGGTATCCAAAGAAGATTTAATTCCGACAATTTTAGCAACGGATGCTCGAATTGTTGTAACAATTGGAGCGGGAGATTTAGGTGAAATGGTACCATCAATAAAAAATGCATTGTATGAAACGATTTAATTGGATAACAATTCGGCTAGTGCTCATGTTTGTGTTGGTAATTTTATTGTTTTCGTTTACATCAAATCGAAATGAAAACAGAAAATTAACCAAAACAAAAGTGGTTTTTGTTGGAGAAAACTCAAATTTTCTTAAACAGGAAACGGTTAATAAATTGTTAATAGAAAATAGTGTAGACGCTTCAGCTATCCGAAAAGATAAATTAGATTTGAATAAATTAGAAAAAGCCGTTAATTCAAATCAAATGGTTGAAGAATCAGAAGTGTTTGTAACTGTTGACGGAGTGCTAAAAGCAGTAGTAAAACAGAAAACTCCAATAGCAAGAGTTTTTGATGGTCGTCGTTCTTTTTATATTGATTACAAGGGAAATACAATGCCGTTATCGGCAAATTTCACTGCCAGAGTTCCCCTCGTTTTGGGAGTGATAAATAAAAAAAATAGCGAGGCTTTAGCTGAATTATTTCGAAAAATTTATGACGATGCGTTTTTGAAAAAAAACATCATTGCCATTCAAATTATGCCTAATGGTAGCTTAAAAATGTTGAATAGAAATTTTGATTTTCAAATTGATTTTGGTGGAACCATCAATGTGGATCGAAAAATTAGAAATTATAAAGCATTTTTTCAAAAGGCAATTGTAGATAGTTCGTTGTATAAATATAAAAAAATTGATCTGCGTTTTACGGAACAAGTAGTTTGCACAAAATAAGAGGTAATGGAAAAAGAGAATATTGCAGTAGGACTAGACATTGGGACAACTAAAATTGTCGCTATGATAGGCAAAAAAAATGAGTACGGTAAACTAGAAATTTTGGGTGTTGGAAAATCCAAAAGTTTAGGTGTGGCTAGAGGTGTTGTGAATAATATCACACAGACAATTCAATCTATCCAACATGCGGTACAAGAAGCTGAAAATAACTCAGGTTATAAAATAAAAGATTGTGTAGTAGGTATTGCGGGTCAACACATTCGTAGTATTCAACATACCGATTACATCAGCAGAAGCAATCCTGAAGAAGTGATTGGAGGGAATGATATTCAATTGTTGATTGATCAAGTAAATAAATTAGCAATGCTTCCAGGGGAAGAAATTATTCACGTATTGCCTCAAGAATTTAAAATTGATGGTCAAGCCGAAATAAAAGAACCAATTGGGATGTATGGCGGACGTTTAGAGTCAAGTTTTCACGTAGTAGTGGGGCAGGCTTCGTCAATTAGAAACGTGGGACGTTGTATTCACGATTCTGGAATTGAATTGTCTGGTTTGACATTGGAACCTTTGGCTTCATCAGATGCTGTTTTGAGCCAAGAAGAAAAAGAAGCTGGAGTAGCGCTAATTGATATTGGTGGTGGAACAACGGATTTGGCTATTTTCAAAGATGGTATTATTCGTCACACTGCAGTAATTCCTTTCGGAGGAAATGTAATTACAGAGGATATCAAAGAAGGTTGTTCGATTATTGAAAAACAAGCCGAATTATTGAAAGTAAAATTTGGTTCAGCTTGGCCAGGAGAAAATAGAGAAAATGAAATTGTTTCAATTCCAGGATTGAGAGGAAGAGAGCCAAAAGAAATTTCGTTAAAGAATTTGTCTAAAATAATTCACGCTCGTGTAGTGGAGATTATTGAACAAGTTTTTGTCGAAATCAAAGCCTACGGTCATGAAGACCCAAGAAAAAAATTAATCGCAGGAATTGTTCTTACAGGTGGAGGATCACAATTGCAACACATCAAGCAATTAGTTGAATACATCACAGGAATGGATACAAGAATTGGTTATCCAAACGAACACTTAGCAGGGAATTCAAGTGAAGAAATCTCAAGTCCCTTATATGCAACTGCCGTTGGTTTAGTGATGAATAGCATCGAAAACAAAACACAGAGTGCTGTTAAAATAAATCAACAGACAGAAGCCCCAAGTATGCCTGTTTACAAAGCTCCAGAAGTGGTAGCTGAGGTTGAAGTACAAGACGAAACGGTTTCAGATATACCGTCTACTGTAGAAGGATCAAAAGATAAATCTACGGGTACTCAAATTAGAGAATCATTTTTTGATAAGTACGTTACTAAAATCAAGGATTTCTTAGACAATGCAGAATAGAGGCCTAGCCTTAGACAATATTAAATTAATAACAAATAGCAAAAACCAAATAAAATGATGAGCAACTCAGAATTTGGAAGTATTTCATTTGATTTACCAAAGAACCAATCAAATGTAATCAAAGTAATTGGCGTTGGAGGCGGCGGGAGCAACGCCATCAACCATATGTTCAAACAAGGAATCAAAGGGGTAGATTTTATTGTTTGTAATACAGATTCACAAGCCTTACAAAATAGTGCTGTGCCTAACAAAATTCAGTTGGGTGTACATTTAACGG
Organism: Flavobacterium sp.; assembly: GCA_017988155.1. Classification (GTDB taxonomy): domain Bacteria; phylum Bacteroidota; class Bacteroidia; order Flavobacteriales; family Flavobacteriaceae; genus Flavobacterium. The sequence goes on from JAGNSF010000001.1 coordinate 37,049, forward strand.
AAGGATTGGGAGCTGGAGCAAATCCAGATGTAGGACAACAATCCGCTATTGAAAGTATTGCCGATATTGAAACCATGTTGGATCAAAATACTAAAATGGTATTTATCACAGCTGGTATGGGAGGTGGTACCGGAACTGGTGCTGCGCCTGTAATTGCTCAATTGGCTAAAGAACGTAACATTCTTACGGTTGGTATCGTGACACTTCCTTTTGTTTTTGAAGGTAAAGTACGTCAAGAACAAGCCTTAATTGGAATTGAAAAATTACGCAAACAAGTTGATTCGCTAATTGTTATTAATAACAACAAATTGAGAGAAGTGTACGGAAACTTAGGTTTCAAAGCTGGTTTCTCAAAAGCGGACGAAGTATTGGCAACTGCCTCAAGAGGTATTGCTGAAGTAATTACACACCACTACACTCAAAATATCGATTTACGTGATGCTAAAACGGTATTGTCTGATAGTGGAACAGCTATTATGGGTTCTGCAATAGCTGAAGGTGAAACTAGAGCGAAAGATGCTATTATTTCTGCTTTGGATTCTCCATTATTGAATGACAACAAAATAACAGGTGCCAAAAACGTATTGTTGCTTATCGTTTCTGGAACTAACGAAATTACTTTGGATGAAATTGGTGAAATCAATGACCATATTCAATCAGAAGCTGGTTTCAATGCGAATATTATCATGGGAGTTGGTGAAGACGAAACTCTTGGTGATGCTATCGCAGTAACTGTTATTGCTACAGGTTTTGACTTGGAGCAACAAAACGAAATCGTGAATTCTGAGCCAAAAAAGATCATCCACGCTTTAGAGGATGAGCAAAAAATCACGCATAATTTATCTAACACTCCAGTTCCTGCATTTGATTTGAATACAGAAACTCCAGTAGCTAGTGAAGAAAGAATTGTTTTTGAATTATTGGAAGAAGAAGAGTCAGTTGCAGAGGTAGTAGCTGAGCCAGTAGTTGCTGCTTACGAACCAATAACTAATGAAAATGATTTAATCGTAATGTCTGAATTTATCAAAAATTTAGATGTGACTTTCGAAATCGTTTCGCCAATCAACGATATTGATTTTACATTCACAACGCCTGAGGCACACGCTATCGAAACAGCACAGCCAAAAGCCGTTCAAATAGAAGAGCAAGCAACTTTCTCATTCGATATGCCTTTGTTTAAATCAGAGCCAGTGGTAGAAGAAAATAAAGTAGTTTTTGAATTGACAAACAACGAAATCAACGATATCAATGTTGTTGAACCCATTCAATTTGTACCTGTTACTGAAGTAGCTGAAAACGGAGTAATTCGTCACTCGTTAGAAGAGTACATGGAAGTGGAACATGATTTTGTAGCAACTAAAACTGCTGAAAAAGTAGCCGAAGTAGTTCCAGAAGAGTTGAATATCACCATGAAAAAAATAGACGAATCAACTATTGCGTCTTCAGAGTTTGAATCGATTTCTCCAATGGAAATGACCATAGAAGAAACTTTACGCGCGCGCGCTGACGAAAGAAGAAGAAAGTTGAAAGATTTCAATTATAAGTTTCACAACAACGTGTCTAAAATTGACGAGTACGAGAAAGAACCAGCTTACAAAAGATTTGGAGTAGAGCTTTCTACTAATCAATCGAATTCAAATAATTCTAGGATATCAGTAGGAACAGACAGCAACAATGACTTGCAGTTGCGTTCAAACAACTCGTATTTACATGATAATGTAGATTAAAGCACCCCGCTAACCAAAAACCAGTATAACCCGAAAGTCATTGATTTTTGGGTTATTTTTTTATCCTTTTACTGTTGCAATCAATCTTTTGTTAGTTCGGGTAAATTGTTCTAAATTTGCGAGCCTAGTCCAGCTGTCGTTGCAAGCTTTTTCTCGAAAATACTTTTTTCTAAGGAGGTAAAAGAGCTCCTAAAGTCGTTTTTTAACTCCAAGAAAAAAATACATTTTCTCTTAAAAAGGCTTTTCACTACCATCTGGGGCAAACAACAAACACACTTAAAAAATAGAAAATATGAGTTTAGCCGTACACATCATGGACGAAATTAAAAACGCCATGAGAGCCAAAGATACCGTAGCATTAGAATCATTGCGTGCAGTGAAATCAGCTTTGCTTTTAGCACAAACTGAAACGGGTGCCAAAGAAGAAATTAGTGCTGAGGAAGAAATTAAATTGTTGCAACGTTTGGTCAAACAACGTAAAGACAGTGCCAATATCTACACCGAACAAGGTCGTCCTGATTTAGCGGAACCTGAATTGTTACAAGCAGCCGTAATTGAGAAATTCTTGCCTGCTCAATTATCAGAAGAGGAAGTAGCAACTGTAGTCGCTAAAATCATTGCAGATAATGGTGCATCAGGAATGGCAGCGATGGGAAAAGTAATGGGATTGGCTTCTGCTGAATTAGCAGGAAAAGCCGATGGTAAAACCATCTCAACTATCGTAAAAAAATTATTGTCTTAATTCAGTAAATCGACTCGAGGCGAAGCCGAATGGTGCGAAGCTAATATCATAAATCGTACATCTTACATCTTACATCGTAAATAACCCGACTGCGTAGTTCAACTGGATACCTGTCTGCCGACAGGCAGGGAATATCAGATTTTAATAGTGATGGAGTATTTTGTATATGTTTTAGAAAGTGAAAAAGATGGTAGACTTTATAAAGGTCAAACGTCTAATTTGTCTAATCGAGTTCAAGAACATAATTCGGGAAAGACAAAATCTACTAAAGGATATATACCATGGAAATTAGTATATTTCGAAAAATTTGAAACAAGAGAGGAAGCTGTTCTTCGTGAAAAATTCTTAAAGACAGGCATTGGAAGAGAATTTTTAAAAAAAGTATTGAATAAATAAGACTGCGTAGTTCAACTGGATACCTGTCTGCCGACAGGCAGGGAATATCAGATTTAACAAGTAGTGATTAATAAAATAAACCCGACTGCGTAGTTCAACTGGATAGAATATCAGATTTCGGCTCTGAGGGTTGCAGGTTCGAACCCTGCCGTGGTCACTTTTTTAAACGCAATTACCTATTAACAAAGGGATTGCGTTTTTTGTTTTTTAGTCTTAGTCAGTATTTAGTCAGTAATGATGAAAAACCTAAAAATCCACATACTTTTTACCATAAAAAAAACCTCTCATTTCTGAAAGGTTTTGTTTTGAATAATTGAAATATTATTTTGATTGTGCTTTTGCGATTAATTCCGCAATTCTTTTTTCTCGGTCTTCAGAATTATTAATAACTATCGGGTTTTCTTTATCGCCTTTCAAAGTACTTTCTGTTTGTTTCGGTAAGAGGTAAGGCAATAACTTTGAAATTGCATTAACACGTTCAATCGGTTCTAATTGTTCTATTATTTTACCTAATTTTTCCAGTTCCTTACCTACTATTTTTTGAAGTAGTTCTTTTGTTTCGGCGGTGGTACGGTTAGGTGTTCCCGCTGTACGTCCACCTGTTTTTTTTCTAATTGCCATATTTTCTATTTTTTTCTAAAGTAGAAATTCAAAGAGAACTTTTACATTCTCTTTTGAATACTGGATTACTATTTAAATCTCAAACTCATTTCTTTGTAGGTTGTAGCAAATTTCAATGTTTCGGGTCTTATTGAATAAGTATTGTCTAACTCCAGCCACAAGAAACCGTTTGCTATTGCTGTAACGCCTTTGCCGTGTTCATAACTAAATTTAAAATCTAATTCTTTTAAATTTCCTGTAACTTTGTTATAGGCTTCAATGAAGTTTTGTAGATTATCGAATAACTCCTTTTCTTTTTCGTTTTCAATGTAGATCCTACATTCATTTTCGAGAATTTGGGTTTTGTTTTCGTCACTCAAATAGAAAGTTCCATTTTGAAATGAAATAACATTCAACTTCAAATAATTTTTTCTTGAATAGGTTTCGGGTTTAAATCTTTTCAGCTCCCTTGTGTTTTCCAAAAAAGAAAAATACAATTGTTCAGATCCTTTCAAAAGATTACTTTTTACAATAGTGTTTGAAATTCCGGCTTTCTCAATTTGATCGTTAAGGGATTCATTAAATAATTTTTCAATTTTTGCCGTTCCAGATTTGATAATCTCTTTGAAAATGTCATCATTAAAATCACCTAATTGTAATTTCTCATAACTTTTTTTGACTTGCTGCAAGAGTGGTAAATATTGTCTAAGATCTGTACTAATCTCAGATAATAAATTTTTGTCTTCGTGTATTAAAATACGTTTCATAATTTCTTTTGTTTAGGGTAAAATTTTATTAACAATATCCTCAATGTCATCTTGAGTTAAATCCTCATTATCGGGATCCTGTTCACCTGATTGTTCAGCTAATTCCAATCGGTTTAATTCCTGTTGTTTGTTGGTTATCTCATTTTTGAGATTTTCAATTTCTTCTTTTCGGTTTCCCATAATTTCTATTTTTGTTTATTGATTACTAATTTATGTTGAATTGATCTAGTAGGGTAATTTGACCCTGTTTGTAAATCCTTTTTTGTTTGATTTTTCGATTACTGTTTGTGTTCCTGATATTGTGCGCAATCTCTTTTATTATGGTTTCAAAATTTGACGTAAACCATATTTTTGACAAATACCGTCTTTTGATTTGTTCAAAGATTACTTTGTCTGTTTTGTAATAGTATTTCAGTCCAGTATGTGAGAGTAAAACACTATTTTTTTTCTGCATTTCAATATTAAAACCAGTCACTTTGCAAAGGTGTTTTTTACACTCATTTTGATTATTTAATACTACCTTTTTTGATTGTATAGTTAAATGCTCAAAAGAGGTAGTTTTTACATTTAGAAAATCAATCTTTTTTCTCATTATTTCGGTTGTCAATTCTTGTACTTTATCCGAGTGCTTTTGAGTAATTATATTTAATTGTTTTCTGTGGTGTTTGTAGTTTTCAATCTGTTTATTATTTAATAATCCAGTCCAATAATTAGGGTTTGAATATTCAAGAACTCTTTTTTTTACGGTTTTACTTAAACCCTCAATTCTGGTAGTATTATCGTAATACAATACATTTTGCCATTCCTTCAAAACTTCATCTTTGAAATTATGCAAACCGTAATCAATTAAATCCTGCAAAGTAAAAATGCCTTTTTGTTTTAGTCTTGTTAGGGTTGTGTATTTGATCTCAAAACGCATTATTTCGGCTCTAACATCAAAACCTTTTGATTTGTAATGCAGTGCCTTATTGTAAATTTTAATAATGTATTCGTTGTGCTGCACTTGTTTATATTTGCCCTCATCTGAATTTTTTTGATACTCGAAAGGTTTTGTTTTGTGCATCAAACAATTGTCCAAAATCTCATTTGTTGGTATCGGTGGCGTTATGTTAATTCCTATTTCTAAACACTTTAAAATACATTTGCTAGGGTCAATATTGAATTTTGCTTTTAGGTCGCTCAAGACAAATAAAACCGCCTCACTATTGAAGTCATTGAAGTTGTGCGCTCCACTATTCCAGTACTTGTGCAAACTTCCTGCAATTGTTATTGTTCCGGTATCATAAATTTTAAATTCCAACCCGTTGTAAGAGGCGTTTTTTGATGGTGTTACTTTGTTGCCGTTCCTGTTGGTGGTTTTCATTTCTCCGGTAGTTAGGTTAATGGTATCGTAAAAATCTAATAGGGGATTAACCTCTAAAATAGAGTGCTGTAATTCCTTAATTATTATTTTTATATAGTCGATCAATTGAGTATCTTTGATAAGGTTTTTAACATTGCCTGTTGAAAACTGAACTTTTTGAACAAAGTATAAACGAGAGCCTGAACAACTCTCGTTTTTTTGTGCCTTTTATTCTGTTTTATAGGTGTTAATGATGTTTTGAAGTATTCCTTTGTGATTGGGATAAAAACCCCTGTAAACGTCAATTATTAATGTTTTTTTATCTTTTGAAAATAGAAACATCAATAACGTTTTTACAGTTGAATTTTTGCCAATTGGTTTGCAATCCCCGCTAAATAAACTGTCAATTGTTGTAGGTCGCAAACCTGTAATTAATTGCGAACGTGTCCAGCTCTTTGGGTCGGTTCTTAATCTTAAATAGTCATCTACACGGGTTGTACAAGATTTGCCTTGAAATTTTTCTATTCTAAGTATTTCAGTCAACAAAAGAGATCCGTTTGTAACCTCATCAAATTGATAAACTGAATAACTTTTTAACTCGTTTGTTAACTTGTAAACGTGTCTAATGTATTGGGGGGTGTTGCCTGTTGAATTCATAATCTTAAACGTTTAGGGGTTTAAGACTTGCCTCAACTTCAGATCGTAAAAAGTAAACACGTCCCGAAATTGCGAGCGGGTTTAATTTGCCTGTACGTTGCCAGTTGGAAATTGTAGAAATATCCACCGAAAACATTTTAGCCACGTCCGAACGGGTCAAATATTCTTTTGGCGGTGTTGGTGTGAAGTGTTTTAAAAATTCGTCAAGATGAGTTTTAACCTCGTTTGCGATTTCTTTTTTAAATTCGTTCGGTGCGGTAATGATTTGAATTGATTCCATTTTACAAAGTGTTTTTATTGTTTCACTTTGCTAAATTCATTCAAATTGATACGCACCTTAATATTGCACCTGTGCGGGATTTGGTGTGAGTATTTTATTAATGTCTATTTTCGAGTAATACTGAGTATTTATTTAAAAATTCAACATCAATAATAATTTCGTTTTTATCACAATACTCAATTATATTATTTAACTGTTTAAGGTTGTTAAAAATATTGTGTTTGGTTTTTGCACCTGTAAAACTGTCATTTATATATTGCCGGCTCAATGATAGACGTTTAGATAATTGATTAGGATTGTCAAAAACTTCATCTTTGAAATAGTAATTTACTTTTTTATAACCGTCAATAGTTAGTACATTTTTATAAATTTCTTTTTTTGCAAAAAGTAAACCTACTTTAAAATATACTTTATTTTGTTCGTTTTCGGGGACGGGTTCTGTTGGGGTTAATTCATTTAATTTGGAATTAATTAAATTTTTAAACCTATAAATTTCAAAAAATTCATAAGGAAAAAGTAACTGCTCTTTGTTTAAAGTTGGTGTATCTGTAAATCCATTTTCTTTTAACCTCGTTGCAAACTTTTTACCTTTGTCGGTAAGTTTCTCAAAAGGCGTTTTTTTGTAGTATGGTATTTCAATATTATTTTCAATTAGTTTCTGGACTGCATTTTCAATTTCTAGCGAACTAAATTCACACTCCATTTCTTCTTTTTCGACAAATAAATATAAATCAATATCTTTTAGAAGAGCCTTGAGTAAATCATTTTCGTAATTGTTTGAAAGTCCTTTGAGTATTGTAATTAATTCAAGGTTTGAATAATTATTATTTCTGATTTTATCTAATGGGCTATCGGTTTCTTGAAAAGAATTTGACGTATTTTTTATATTTTCTGTATCAATTCCATTCAAAAACAATTCAATTAAGTGGTTATAATTATTTTCAAATCCACTTATTCTATTGTCCGGAATAAGTGGTGCAATACATGTTGTTTCATCGCTAACGGATCCGTTCTTACTTCTAGTCGATTGCATTTTAAAAACAATTCCATTAACAAAATAATGAAAGTTACTTTCTAAATCTGAAATTATTTTTTCCTTAACTGCCTGGTCTTTAATTTTAAAAAAGTAGCGATTAAAAGATTTGCTTTTTTCATCTGCAAAGGATTTATATAAATTAAAATCGAATTTATTACAGTTAGAAAAATCAATTAAATCTAAAATAATCTTTTCTATACTCTCAATTGGTTTTTTTTCGGTGTTAAAATTCTTCATTTTTGCCTGTTTAATTTGAACCTTTGAACTTGTTTTATAAGTGTTACTGAATGTCTTTGTATAGTTCGTGTTCTAAGTATTCCCTTGTGCCTAGTAAATCAAAAACTTCATTTAGTACAGTTATATTAAACATTATTTCCTCCATTTCTCTCAAAGTGGGTTTGTTTCCGGTATGCTCTATTGTGGTCATGGAATAAATTTGTTTTGCAATACCTTGTTTTAAAAAATATTGAAAATCCCCAATTTCGCCTATAAATTCAGTTACTCTAGTTGCTAATTTTGTTTCTGTACTTTGAAGTTTTTCTTTTAATTCCGTTTCTGTTAAATGTTTCATGATTTTAGTTTTTAGATTATTATTAAACTTAATCGAGTAATAAAATTTACAACTTTGTAATATATTTTATTACACGACTTATTTTTTTTTAATCATGAGTTCCGGATTTAATTACTTTCATTTCGGGGGTTTTATCTTTGTTGAGGTCTTCATAAAACTTCATAAATAAATCGGCGTTGCTGTCTTTGTCCTCTCGTTTATTGATATAAGTTAAAAATAAACTTTCTTTCGAATGTCCAGTTATTCCAATTAACACGGCTGTTGGAATCTTTTTATAATAGTTTGATGCAAACGAACGTCTGAAACAATGTGAGGCGATCAATTCATATTTTGGGTAGTTCCCTAACTCTTTACGGTTCGTTTCAGTATTTAGTTTTGAACCTTTTACAACCTCAACAATTCCAGCCATTTTACAAACTACTTTCGAATATTCATTGAGTTTTTGATGTGGTATTTCTTTGGGGAAATTGTTTTCGATTATGTCGATAACGTGAGGCGCAATTATCCCGATTGTAACACTTTTATTTGTTTTCTGTTGAATTATATCTAAATACATATTTCCGCCCTTATATCGAATATTCTCATTTGTAATTTTCAATAGATCCCCACCACGTTGGCCAATTTCGCACCCGATTAGAATTAAGTTTCGAGCGTTGTTTAATGTTTCGGGTGTTAATAAAAGGTTTTTTGTTAGTTCGGGATTTGCTTTTTTAAATTCTTTGAGTTGTTCAATGTTTGAATAATCGGTGTTTTTGATTTGCTCCAGTTCTTCAAATGATAATGTTTGAATATAGCGGTCTTTGTCGCTCTCTCCAAAATGTTGGATTGTTTTTGAATAGGGTGTTACTGGAATTTCGTTTTTTTCAGCATCAATACAAACCGTTTTTAAGATTTGTAATTCTCGGCCTGTTGTGTTTGCAGAATATTTTTTTGTATTAACTAGCCAGTTTGTGAACTTGTCAACAAAAGTATTTGTTATCTCAATAAACTGGATTTGCTTTTTAATGGTTTTTTGGTACTCTAGAATTATGTTTTTAAAAACAGTATAATTTTTTATTGTTTCCTTACTTAATCCAATTTTTACACCGCCGTTAGTTTTTACTTTGCGGGTGTTTGCATTATCGAGAATGTACTGAATATGATTAATTAATAAACCTGTATCAGTTTTAACAATTCGTTTAAAACAATTGTTTATTTGGGTTTCTAGCCAATACGCATCGATTAAAACACTATTGGCTAAATCTTTGTTGAGGTTTTCTAAAACAAACGGATCTAACTTTTTGAGATTGTTAGATAATTTCTTGTTTTCGGGATTGTTTTGTTTTGGTAGTCCGGTTGCTTCGCTCCAGTCTTTTGAATTTATAGTAAATCCCGTTTTTTTCTTTAATGAAACTTTCTGACTTATTGAAACTCTAATATAGATTTGAGAGTTATCGGACTTACTTTGAAGTAAAAATTTAATCTTTGCCATATTTTGAACTTTTGAACACTCAAATTTAAAACAATAAATTGAGTTAAAAAAATTCTAGTCAGTATTTAGTCAGTAATTAGTCAGTATTATTAAATCGTATTCTATTTTATTCTATTATTTATAATTAGTTTTAACCTGCTGTTATACTTGAATTTGTTGAGGTTTACGATTGATTTTGTAGTGTTTATAAGTGTTTGTTTAAAACGTAAAATTGAGGTGTTAAGGTTTCAGGTTCGAACCCTGCCGTGGTCACAAAACCTACTGTTATGCAGTAGGTTTTTTTGTTTATGTTATTCATATTCCCTTCACTTTTACATTTGTTACTGACTAGCCACTACATCTAGTTTACTTTTTCTTCATTAATTAGAAAATTAGTATTTTAAACTACATTTCATTAGTTTTATCGTACTTTTATATTTCAAAAATTTATCCTAATGCACCAATCTATCAAAAAAATATTTTCTTCATTCTCAAGCTCGTTAGTCGATGACATCGAAAGGAATTCTGTAATTCAAGAATTTAAAGCAGGCGATATCATAATGCGAACAGGTCAGTATATTAAGAATACCGTATTGGTTTTAAATGGGAGTATCAAAGTTTATCGGGAAGGCGAAGATGGAGGAGAGTTTTTTATGTACTATTTACAATCTGGACAGGCGTGTGCAATTTCTATGATTTGTGCTACGAAAAATGAACAGAGCAAGATTATGGCAAAAGTGGTAGAAGATGTTGAATTGGTTATGGTTCCTTTGTCATTAATGGATAAGTGGATGATGCAACACCGAAGCTGGTACGAATTTGTGATTGGTACTTACAGAAGTCGTTTTGAAGAAGTATTAGAAGTAGTTGATAGTATAGCGTTTAGAGCTATGGATGAACGTTTGGAATTTTATTTAAAGCGACATAAAGATGCTTGCGGTTGTTTAGATTTGAAATTATCACATCAAGAAATTGCTGACGAATTGAACACATCAAGAGAAGTGATTTCTCGATTACTCAAAAAATTAGAACAGCGTGGTACACTAAAATTGCACCGAAATCACATCGAGCTTTTAAAATAAAGTCCCTATGTGATAAAAGTTACAGATTGTGAAATTAAAACGGCCAATATTTGCAGTATAAAATTTTACAATTATGGAATATATTGGTTATTTTGCATCAATACTTATTGGTGTTGCGTTAGGGCTAATAGGTGGTGGTGGTTCAATTTTAACTGTGCCAGTTTTAGTATACTTATTTGCTATCGAGCCTGTTGTAGCAACTTCTTACTCATTATTTATTGTTGGTTTAACTAGCGGTATTGGTTCTTTTGGTTATTTCAAAAAAGGTTTAGTCAATATTAAAACAGCTATAGTTTTTGGTATTCCATCAATTATTGCAGTTTTTACAACTCGTGCTTTAATTGTTCCTGCAATACCAAAAGTAGTTTTTACTATTGGTGAATTTGTTGTTACCAAAAGTATTTTAATGATGCTACTTTTTGCAGTTTTAATGATTGCAGCTTCCTATAGCATGATCAAGAAAGATAATGAAACAGCTAGTGACGAAAACGGTGAGCAAAAATTCAATTATCCATTAATTCTTATTGAAGGTGCAGTAGTCGGTATACTTACAGGATTAGTTGGTGCTGGTGGCGGATTTTTAATTATTCCTGCATTAGTGATTTTAAGTAAATTACCAATGAAAGAAGCTGTTGGAACCTCATTAGTAATTATTGCGGCAAAATCATTGATTGGATTTTTTGGTGAAGGTGAAGCAACTGCAATAGATTGGCAATTTCTAATTACAATTTCTGCTTTTGCAATTATCGGTATATTTATCGGAACTGCATTGTCTAAAAAAATAGATGGAGCAAAACTAAAACCTGCCTTTGGTTGGTTTGTTTTGGTAATGGGTATTTATATCATAACCAAAGAGTTGTTTTTCCCTAATTAGAATAGTTGCGTGACAATAGGTTCAGGTTTATAAATTTTTAATTAATATTGTTAAATTTTTAATTATTAAATAACATACATAAAATGGCAAATCATTATCAAATACTTATTATCGGCGGAGGAAATGCAGGACTTTCTGTAGCTTCGCAATTACTTCGCAAAAGAAGCAGTCTTAATATTGCGATTGTAGATCCTTCCGAAAAACATTATTATCAACCAGCTTGGACACTTGTTGGTGCTGGAATTTTCGATGTAAACAAAACAGTTCGAAATGAAAAAGACTTTATTCCCAAAAATACTACTTGGATAAAAGAAGCTGTTTCAGAATTTGAACCAACAGCTAATAAAGTAATATGCGCATCGGGTACCGAAATAACATATGATTATATGATTGTATGTCCAGGAATTCAACTCGATTGGAATAAAATAAAAGGGCTTAAAGAAACATTAGGCAAAAACAATGTTAGTAGCAATTATGATTTTAATTCGGCTCCATATACTTGGGAAATGATTAAAAATTTCAAAGGTGGAACTGCAGTATTTACAAATCCATCAACACCAATAAAATGCGGTGGCGCACCTCATAAAATAATGTATTTGGCTGTTGATTATTGGCGTAAAAAAGGAATTCTTGATAAATGTGATATACATTATGTGTCAGGAGCTACTGTTATTTTTGGTGTTCCAGAATATAAAGCTACACTAGAAAAAGTGTTACTAAACGGAAACATCAAAGTACATTATAGTGCCAACACAATTGCAATTGATGGCAATACCAAAACAATAGAATTTGAAACTAAAAATACGGAGTTCGTTAAACAAAGTCTTTCAAAATCTGCCGCAGCTTGTTACAGTATTGCAGAAGGTAACGATACTGATTCAGTAAGTAGAGTTACTATGAATTTTGATTTGTGCCATTCGGTTCCACCACAATCTGCACCAGATTTTATTAAGAATAGTCCTTTACGAGACCAAGCTAATGCGCTAGGCTATGTTGAAATTGATAAAAACACAATGCAACATTCACGTTTCCCGAATGTTTTCGCTTTAGGAGATTGTACGAATGCACCTTGTAGTAAAACAGGCGCAGCAATTCGTAAACAAGCGCCAGTTGTTGTAACCAACTTATTAGAAGTAATGGATAAAAAAGCACTAACGGCAACATATGATGGTTACAGTGCATGTCCTATTCCTACTCAATATGGTAAGTTAATGTTGGCCGAATTTGATTATTCAAATAAGCCAAAAATGACTTTTCCTTTCGACCAAGCAAAACCACGTTGGACTATGTGGTTACTAAAAACCAAAGTTTTACCTTGGTTGTACTGGAACAAAATACTAAAAGGAACTGCTTAATATTTAGAGTTAATTTATGTGATATATCCCTTTCAATTTGAAAGGGATTTTTTTAAATAAGATATAGCACAGAATATCAAAAGCTTATTAAATAATTTTAATTAAAATAAAAGGATATGGACGTAGAAATTCTTGCTCGAATTCAATTTGCTTTTACCGTAGCATTTCATTATATCTATCCGCCATTAAGTATTGGTATTGGATTAATAATGGTTATTATGGAAAGTCTTTACCTAAAAACAGGTAAAAAAGAATATGAAATTTTAACACGCT
>JAGNSF010000194.1 GCA_017988155.1 Flavobacterium sp.
GCACCCGTTTTGAATTTCTTAACGATTTCTGTCCAAGGTTCTACTTCGTCAATAGAAATTGGATCTAAATTGTTGAATTCAAATAAACCTCTAATAGTCATCAAGTTTTTACTTTGATTGTTAACCATATCAGAGTATTGTTGGTACGCTTCTGGACTGTTCAAACGAACCGCTTGTTGCAATTTAGCAATAGTGGTTGGATTGAACATGTGCTTTTCACCTGATCTTCTCCATCTGTAAATACCACCGATTTCCAAAGGTAATAAGTTGGCAATTTTAGAATTAGGAAATGCTTTTTGATGTCTTTTCTTGATTTCTTTTTCAACTTCCATTAATCCAATACCTTCAATTCGAGAAGGAGTGAAAGGAAAATATTTAGTACTAAACGATTTATTTAGCCCAAGAATTTCAAAAATTTGTGCAGCTCTGTAGGAATGTAAGGTAGAAATACCAATTTTATTCATAATCTTAACAATACCTTTTGCGATGGCTTTGTTATAATTTGAAATAGCATAATCTGCTTTAACTCCTGTAATATGTCCTTCATTTACTTGGTCATGAATAATTTCATTCACCATATAAGGGTTGATGGCACTAGCACCGTAACCAAATAATAGAGCAAAATGGTGTGGCTCACGAGGTTCTGCCGATTCGATAATAATACCGAATTTAGAACGAACTCCTAATTTGTTTAAAGTGTGGTGTATGTAAGAACAGGCCAATAGCATCGGTATTGGAGCAAGTTTTTCAGTAACACCTCTATCAGAAAGAATAACTATATTACATCCTTCAGCTACTGCTTTGAAAGTTGCCTGAATACATTTTTCCAAAGAACGTTCTAATCCATTTACTCCTTTTTCAATTTTATATAAAGTTGAAATAGTAACAGATTTAAAATCAGAATGTTCAATATTTCTTAATTTATCTAAATCCTCGTTGGAAATAACTGGATTTTGAATTTTAATTTTTTTACTGTGTTTTTCATCAATATCGAAAATATTGAAATCGCCACCAATAGCTAAACTAATGTCTGTAATGATTTCTTCACGAATACCATCTAAAGGCGGATTAGTTACTTGAGCAAATAATTGTTTGAAATAGTTGTATAATAATTGTGGTTGTTCAGATAGAACTGCTAGAGGAGTATCATTACCCATAGAACTAATAGCTTCAGCGCCTTTAGCTCCCATTGGGTTGATTATCGTTTTTAAATCTTCAATAGTATATCCAAATAAACGTTGTCTTGTGTGGAAATCAACACTTTCCGTTGGGATAGGGTTATTTGTGTATGGAATTTGAGCCAATTGAATCAAGTTTCCATCCAACCATTTTTGGTAAGGACGTTTGCTTACAACGGCATTTTTAACTTCTTCGTCTTCAATAATACGGCCTTCGTTCATGTCTACCAAGAACATTTTTCCGGGCTCTAAACGACCATGTTGAATCACATCTTCTGGATCAATATCCAATACACCAATTTCTGATGACATGATTACAAATCCACTTTTTGTCAATGTATATCGAGAAGGACGTAGTCCATTTCTATCCAATAATGCTCCAATTACATTTCCATCAGTAAACGGAATAGAAGCAGGACCATCCCAAGGTTCCATGATACAAGAGTTGTATTCGTAGAATGCTTTTTTCTCTTTCGACATGGTTTGGTGTTTTTCCCAAGCTTCAGGAACTACCATCATCATGGCTTCTGGTAAAGAACGTCCAGTCATCAATAACAATTCAACTACCATATCCATAGAAGCAGAATCTGATTTTCCTTCTAATATAATAGGGAATAATTTTTTAATATCGTCCCCAAAAACAGGGCTTTCCATCAATTCTTCACGAGAACGCATACGGCTTACATTTCCTCTCAATGTGTTGATCTCACCATTATGACACATATATCTAAAAGGTTGTGCCAAATCCCAAGAAGGGAAGGTGTTAGTAGAGAAACGTTGGTGAACTAAAGCCAATCTTGTTACCAAATCCGTATCTGTTAAATCGGTATAATATCTACTGATGTCTTCTGGCATCAATAAACCTTTATATATAATAGTAGTAGTGGATAAACTAGTGAAATAGTATCTGTGGCTTTCTGAAGTTTTAGAATTGCGAATTGTATGCTCTGAAATTTTTCTTGCAGCAAATAATTTGGCATTGAATTCTTGTTCAGTTAAATCTAAACCGTTTTTACCTACGAATACTTGTTTGATAGTCGGTTCTTTTTCCGCTGCTACTTGACCTAAGTTAGATACATCAACTGGAACATCTCTCCAACCTAATATTTGTAAGTTTTGATCTTGAACACATTTTTCAAATGTTGTAACACAAAAATCAACTTGATTGGAACTTTTTGGTAAAAAAAGCATACCTACAGCATATTCACGAACTTCTGGCAAATTGAAATCGCATACTTTTTTGAAAAAAGCATCTGGAATATCAAATAAAATTCCTGCTCCATCTCCCGTTCTTCCATCGGCACTTACCGCACCACGATGCTCTAATTTAATTAGGATGTCAAGTGCTTTGTGAATAATGTCATTTGACTTGATTCCATTCAAATTACAGATAAATCCTGCACCACAATTGTCGTGCTCAAATTCTGGTAAATAAAGGCCTTGTTCTTTAACTCTCATGCTTGATAATTTTTTTACAAAATTAAATAATTCACCCTATTTACCGAATTCAAACCCGCATTAGAGTTGATTTTTACCAAAATAATAGAAAAGGCTATTTTAAATGAAGATATCTTTATTAAACAGTGGTTGAATTGATGTATTGATAATTCGTAATGCTAAAATTGTCTTGAAATTGGCTTTTTTTAAATCAAAAATCAGAAATATAACATAATGTTATATTTTATAACAAATTAGTTTGTTTTATTTAAATTTTATTAAAAAAACACTGATTTTTAGAATACACCAATTATAATTTGATTTCTGTTCGTTTTTAATGAAAAAAATATATTGTATGTATATTATTTTGTTATTTTTGTAGCACTTTTATTCTGAAATAATTTCAGAGAAGCAGACAAATTCTTAATTATGAACATACACGAATATCAAGGAAAAGAAATTCTATCTAGTTATGGAGTTCGCATTCAACGCGGAATTGTAGCTAATAGTCCAGTAGAAGCTGTTGCTGCAGCGAAACAATTAACTGCCGAAACCGGAACCGGTTGGTACGTAGTTAAAGCACAAGTTCATGCAGGTGGTCGTGGAAAAGGTGGTGGAGTGAAATTAGCTAAAAACTTGCAACAAGTGGAGGAGATTTCAGAGCAAATCATCGGAATGCAATTGGTAACACCTCAAACTTCTGCAGAAGGTAAAAAAGTACATAAAGTTTTAATTGCTGAGGATGTGTATTATCCTGGTGAAAGTGAAACTTCTGAGTTTTATGTATCTGTTTTATTGAACAGAGCTACAGGACGTAATATGATTATGTATTCTACTGAAGGTGGAATGGATATCGAAGAAGTAGCCGAACATACACCACATTTAATTTTTACAGAAGAAATTGATCCAGCAGTTGGATTACAAGGATTTCAAGCGAGAAGAATTGCGTTCAACTTAGGTCTTTCTGGAAATGCGTTTAAAGAAATGGTGAAATTCATCGATTCTTTATACAATGCATATATCGGTTCTGATGCCTCTATGTTTGAAATTAACCCAGTATTAAAAACATCTGATGATAAAATTTTAGC